>JAJXXM010000133.1 GCA_021781095.1 bacterium | reverse complement strand
GGGCTACGCTAGGGCGTAGCGGTTGGCACCGGCGACGTGCTCGGTGCTGCACTCGGCGACGCACTCGGCGACGCACTCGGCGACGCGCTCGGCGACGTACTCGGTGCTGCGCTCGGCGATGCACTCGGCGACGCACTCGGCGATGCACTCGGCGATGCGCTCGGCGATGCGCTCGGCGATGCGCTCGGCGAGGTCGACGGCGTCGGCGGCGGCGCGCAGGTCGTGCTCGGGGCCGGCGAACCGGATTGCGCGGTTACCGCGGTCAACGGTGCCTCGATCGAGAGAATCTTCTGGCCGTTCGAGAAGAGCTCGAGATCGAGCCGGGCCGATGCGGCGAGAATTGGAACGCTCACCGGGCCGTCGAAGGGCGAGAAACTCTGCTCGAATTGAGCGGCGTTCTCGGAATCGTTCTGCTTCTCTTCAACATTGAGCGAGAGATTCGGCGGCGCACCGGTGTTCGGAGCAATCGTCAGCGTGGTCGAACAGGCCGAGATCGTGATCGGCAGGTTCGCGGGCAATAAGCCGTTATCGTTGCTGTTGACGTCGGTCGCTTGGCCGTCGCTCGGATTTTCCGTCTCGGTCTCTTGCGAGCCATCGCCGGGATCGACTTTGCCGTCGCCATTGTTATCGGCGGAGCTCGTGACGGTCACGGTCGGCGGCGGCCCCGCGCTATAGGTCACGTCGGCCGAGGTTCCATTCACCGCCGAAGCGACGGTTACGGTGACGACGATCGCGCTCGAGCCCGTTCCCACGGTGACCGTCAACACGGCACCCGCCGGAACGCTCTGCGAGAACGTGAGTTCGGCAAAGCCGTTGCCATCGAGCGTCCCCGTCGCGACGGTGGTGCCGTTGTACGTCACCGTGACCGGAGCACCCGCTGCCGAGCTCGACGAGCCCGACGACATCGGTTGCCGCGTCACCGCGAAGGGAAGGGAGGATCCCGATGCGGCCCCAACCGTGAGGCCGAGGTGCGACGAGCTACTCTGCGGCGCACTCGGGAGATTCGGCGTGGAACCACCGGCGCCGGCGCCTCCCCCGCCGCATGCCGTGAGCAGAAACGCAAAAGCCGTGATGGCGGCGAAGCCCAGCCGTGGGGCAAACGAACGATTCGACATGAGACCCTCCTGTGTGCCGCGGATTCTACCCGAGGGCCGCCATCCTTAAACACTCCTGAGAAAACTTTACATTTCTCGAACAATCGTCGAGCCATGTCACGCCGAGTAGGCGCCCGCAGGCGGCGTATCGAGGCGGCGCATCACTCTTGTGTCACGCCGAGTAGGCGCTGCAAGCGGCGTATCGAGGCGGCGCATCACTCTTGTGTCACGCCGAGTAGGCGCTGCAAGCGCCGTATCGAGGCGGCCCTGCGGATCGTTGTCACGCCGAGTAGCCGCTGCAAGCGGCGTATCGAGGCGGCCCTGCGGATCGTTGTCACGCCGAGTAGCCGCTGCAAGCGGCGTATCGAGGCGGCCCTGCGATCCCTCGATACGCCGCCGAGCCTGTCCTGAGCGAGCAGAGCGAGTCGAAGGGCGGCTACTCGCGGCGACAGAGCGGCGGCGCATCACTCTTGTGTCACGCCGAGTAGGCGCTGCAAGCGGCGTATCGAGGCGGCGCTGCGATCCCTCGATACGCCGCCGAGCCTGTCCTGAGCGAGCGGAGCGAGTCGAAGGGCGGCTACTCGGGATGACAGAGCGGCGGGTCGCAGCGACAGAGCGGCGGCTCGCGGCGACAGAGCGGCGACTCGCAGTGACAGAGCGGCGGGGCTTGACCTGCCGTTATCGGCGCTCGAGTTGCGCGCTCAACCAGGGATCGACGAAGTAGCGCCAGAGGATCTTGATGAGTGCGGCGGCCGGAATGCCGAGCAAGAGGCCGGGGATTCCGAAGAGTTCGCCGCCGGCAAAGACCGCGAACATCACCGCGATCGGCGAGACGCCGACCGAATCGCCCATGATTTTCGGAACCAATACGTTATCGCTGATCCGCTCGATGACGAAGATGATGATCTGCACCCAGAGCACCATCCACCATCCCTGCGGCGCACAGAGCACGATCGCAATCGCCTGCCCGATGACCGAGCCGAGCATCGGGATCGCATACGAAATTGCGACGATCACTCCAAGCAGCAGTGCGAACTTAAAACCGATCACCGCCGAGAGCACCCAAACCGCGATGCCGGTAATCGCGCTGACGATGACTTGTCCCGAAATATAGCTACCGAACGTGCCGGCGATCTCCGTCAACACCTTATGGGCGATCGGGCGACGGCTCGCGGGGAAGAGCGATGCGACGCCGTCGGCGATACTCGCATCGTTGAGCAAGAAGAAAATCGAGAGCACCAACGATGCGAATGCCACGAAGAGTCCGGTCGCGGTACCGACGAGAATCTGGCCGACGGAGCCGAGCGTCGTGCCTGCAAATCGCTGTAGCGCTCCACTTCCGACGTGCGAAAGATCGATGCCGTTGGTCGGTATCGACATCTGCGGAAAATGCGCTTGCAACGAGGTTTCGACGGAGATCGTCCACGCTTCGACCGCTGCGGCGATCGAGGGCAGATTCTGTGCGATCCCCTGCGTCTGCACGATCATCAGCGGCACGATCACGAGCAGCGTGACGACGACCAGCACAATCAAGACGACGAATACGATCGCCACGGCGAGCGGTTTGGGAACCCGCATCGCTTCGAGCCGGCGAACGATGGGGCGAACGCCCGCAGCGATGAACGCGGCGATAATAAAAACCGCCAGCGTCCGCGGAATATGCATGGCGAAGAAATAGGCCAGAACGGCGACCAGCACGCCCGCGCCGACCATAATGGCGCGGCGCCAAGGGAAGCTCATAGTTGTTTCCCGAGCAAACGCCGCTCGGTGCGATAGCCGGCGCGCTCGTAGAGGCGCTGGGCGGCGGCATTTCCCTCGGTCACCATAAGCCCGAGATACGGGGTTCCGTGGCGGCGAGCCTCTTCTTCGCAGGCCGCGAGCAACAGCGCGCCGACACCGTGTCCGCGCCGCCCCACCTCGACGGCCATATAGGCCAGGAACGCCTGCGGGAGCCCCGTTACTTCGTCGGGGAGATCGAAGACCAGCAGCGCGAAGCCGAGCCGCAGCTCGCCTTCGACGGCGAGCAGAATGGCGTGCGAGCGCGCGTGCACGATCTCGAGTAGGCGCAGAAAATTCGCGCGCAACGCCGCCTCCGGTGCCGGTCGCAGCGGCGAGGCGCTACTGCCGAGCGAGTCAACGCCGCAGCGTTCGACGAAGGCGCGGTCGGCGGCGCCGCTCGCCCGACGAATCGTCGGAGCGCTCACGCCGTCGTTCCCAATGCGGCATCGGCGAGTGCTTCGAGAAACGCATCGTTCTCTTCGCGCGTGCCGACCGTGACGCGCAACCGCCCCGGCATCCGCAGCGCGTCTCCCGAACGCACGATGACGCCGCGTTCCAGGAGCGCTTCGTACGCATCGTGCGCGGCGGTCGGCACCGTCACGGCATAGAAATTCGCGCCGCTGGGATAACAGTGCAATCCACGCGTCCGCAGCTCGTCCATGACGCGCGACCGTTCCGTCGCGTTGAGCGCGACGCTCTTTTCGAGAAATGCGACGTCGTCGAGTGCCGCTGCGGCGCCGAGTGCGGCGGGACGGGACACGTTAAAGGGAAGGCGGACCCGCTGGAGCCACTCGATGCTTTCGCGATCGCCGTACGCATATCCGAAGCGAAGGCTCGCGAGCCCGTACACCTTCGACATCGTTCGCAGCACCACGACGTTGCCGCGCCCCCGCACGACCTGCGCGATATCGAATCCGGACGCGTCTAGATACTCCGCGTAGGCACGATCGATCACCAACAACACGTCGGGCGGTAGGCGTTCGAACAAGTAGTCCCAGGCAAAAGCGGGGAGCACCGTTCCGGTCGGATTGTTCGGATCGCAGACGAAAAACGCTTTCGTGCGCGGGCCGACGGCGGCGAGCATCCGTTCGATATCGTGAACGCCGTCGAGCAGCGGGACTTCGACCGGGAGCGCGCCGACTAACGAGACCGCTAACCGATAGAGCGAGAAACTCGGATCGGCGATCACCACTTCGTCGCCGGGATCGAGGAAGGTCTGCGCGATCGTATTGACGATCTCATTGCTGCCGTGCCCCAGCACGACATTCTCCGCACCGAGCCCTTCGCGCGCACCGAGGCGTTCGCGCAGCGCTTCGTGCGCGTCATCGAGATAGAGATGCAAGCGATCCGCACTCCGCAACGCCGCGAGTGCGAGCGAAGAACTCCCAAGCGGGTTTTCGTTCGAGGCAAGCTTCACGATCCGCGCGTGCCCGAAGCGGCGCCGCACCTCTTCGATACTGGTGCCCGCCACATACGGGGCGAGCGCGCGAACCGCGGGCCGGCTCACGCGCGGCGCGAACCCGGATCGATAATGGGCTCTCCGCGCGCGCAGAGCGGGCACGCATCGGCCGAAAAAGATTCGATCGGCATCTCCAAGAGCGCTTGGAAGGGCACGCCGAAATCGGGAATCGAGCGGGCGACGATCGCACCGACGCCGACGCACGTCGCGCCATGTTCGCCGATGAGTTGCAGCACTTCGCGAACCGATCCACCGGTCGTCACGACGTCTTCGACGACGAGCGCGCGATCGGCGGGGCCGAGCGCGAACCCGCGGCGCAGCACGGGAACGCCGCCCTCTTTCTCGACGAAGATCGCGCGCAGCCCCAACGCACGCGCCACCTCGTAGCCCGAAATAATGCCGCCGACTGCAGCGCTCACGACGATGTTCGGGCGTTGCGCCGCGAAGCGCGCGGCGATCGCCTCGGCGACGGGCGCGACGAGTTTCGGCTCTTCGAGAATGCGGAACTTCTGGATGAAGCGGTCGCTATGCCGCCCCGACGAAAGACGAAAGTGCCCTTCCAAGAGTGCGCCGCGCTCGACGAGCGCTTCGCGCAACCGTGCCGCATCCATCACGCGCGCGCCTCGACGATTTCATCGAGAATCGCCCGCGTCGCCGCGAGCCGATCGGGAGCGGTCAGAATCGGCCGGCCCACGACGATATAGTCGCTGCCGGCAGCGACCGCGCCGCATGGCGTCGCGACGCGCCGCTGGTCGTGCGCCTCGGCATCGGCGGGGCGAATGCCCGGCGTGAGCGCGAGGAAATTGCCGCCGTAGGTCGCTTTGAGCGCCGCGACTTCGTGCACGCTACAAATCGCTCCGTCGCAACCGGAGCGCCGCGCGAGCCCGGCCAAGCGCATCGCGATGCCGCCGATATCGCCGCCGAGACCCAACTCTTCGGCATCGCGTTGCTCCATGCTCGTGAGCATCGTGACGGCAAAAATCTCCGGACGAGTGATACCGAGTTGTTCGGCACGGTGCGCCGCCGCATCGACCGCCGCATGCATCATGCGCGATCCCCCGAGTGCGTGCACGTTGATGATCGAGGCGTTCGGGCGAACCAGACGTTCCATTGCCGCACCGACGGTACGCGGAATGTCGTGCAACTTCACGTCGATAAACAACCGTACGTCGCGCGCTTCGGCGTGGGCGAAGATCCGTTCGGGATAGCCGCAGAGCCCTTCGAGCCCGATTTTGAAGATGACGTCGGTCTCGTAGAGTTCGTCGATGCACCGTTCCGCTTCTTCGGCGGTCGGCAGATCGAGCGCCACGATTAATTGGGCCATGCTATTATCCTTCGTCTCCTTCGAATTGACTGCTGTTGGCAAATCCGGCGTTCGCCGTCCCGACGATGTCGCGCAGCGAACGAACGTTCTGTTGTGCCATGTAGGCGAGAATCCCGTCGAGAATCGTCATCGGTGCTCGCGGATCGGCAAAATTTGCGGTGCCGATGCCAACGGCGCTCGCTCCCGCGAGCAAAAATTCGATCGCATCGCTCGCCGTTTCGATGCCGCCCTGCCCGACGATCGGGACCGAGACCGCCCGCGCGACTTCGTAGACCGCGAGCAGTGCGATCGGCCGGATCGCCGCGCCGGAGAGGCCGCCCGTTACGTTCCCCAAGCGCGGTTTGCGCCGGTAGATATCGATCGCCATTCCGCGCACCGTATTCACCACCGCGAGCGCATCGGCTCCCGCTTCGACCGCCGCGCGCGCGATCGTTCCGATATCGGTAACGTTCGGCGAAAGTTTTGCGATGATCGGCTTCTCGGTCGTCGCGCGGGCGGCGCTGACGACCCGAGCGGTAAGGTTCGGATCGCAGGCAAAGGTCTCGCCTTCGTGCGCGACGTTCGGACAGGAAATGTTCAGTTCGATCGCCGCGATCTCGCTACGCGCGGCGAGCCGTTCGCAGACGTAGGCGTAATCGTCGACGCTGAACCCGGCGACGCTGCCGATGGTCGCGCACGGCGTCTGCGCGAACTTCGCGACGTCGTGCTGCAGGTACCAATCGATGCCGGGATTCTGCAAACCGATGGCGTTGAGCATGCCCGCCGGCGTATGCACGATGCGCGGCGTCGGATTTCCCATGCGCGGACGGCGCGTCACGCTCTTGAGCACCACGGCTCCGACGCGCGAGAGATCGACGTAGGGAGCGAACTCCGCTCCGCTGCCGTAGCAGCCGCTCAAGCCGACGGTGGGATACGGGAGCACGAGCGAACCGATCCGCGCGCTCACATCGAAACCCGACGGATCTACCATCGTAATTCGTGCGCCCAAAATACGGGGCCCTCCACGCAAACGCGCGCGTGCACGACATCGCTGCCATCGGCATCGCTCGGGGGAAACGACGGTGCCTGCGCGCTGCTGCCGATAATCGGCACGACGCAACCCCAACACCCGCCGACGCCGCACCCGAAGGCTTCTTCGAGCGAGAGTTGCGCCGGAACGTTGCGCTCTTGCGCGTATGCGGAGACCGCACGCAACATCGGCGTCGGGCCGCAGGCGAGAATCGCTTCCGGAGCCGGCTCGCGCGCGACCACCTCGGTGACGACGCCGCGGTGCCCGCGCGAGCCGTCGTCGGTTGCGAGCAAGAGGTCGCAGCCTTCGGTTGCAAAGCGCTCGGCCTCCACCAATCGCTCGGCGGTTCGCGCGCCGTAAAAGAGTCGCACGCGAGCGCCGCGAGCGAGAAACGCTTGCGCCGGGAGCAGCACCGATGCGATGCCGACCCCGCCGGCGACGATCGCGATATCGCGCGCCTTTCCGCCGCAATCGAATCCGTTGCCGAGCGGTGCGACGATGTCGAGCATTTCACCGACACGCAACGCACCCAGGCGACGCGTGCGATCGCCCGCGATAAAAAAAAGTAACGAGCAACGCTCGCCGCGCGCTTCGTAGATTCCTAAAGCGACGCCGGCGGCTTGCCCACCGGGCAGTAAGGCCATCGCAAAATGCCCCGGACGGACCTTTTCGACGAGCTCGGGGGCCTCGATACCAAGCAAAATCACATCGCGCGCGACCTCGGTTCGGTCGAGGATGCGCGTGGAAACAACGGACGATGGAGGCGATGCGAGCGTCACGAGCAGGCTTTTTCTCCAAATCTTAAAAAAACTCTCGGGATTATCACTGAACCTTCTCATCGTTTTAGCCGTTATAGTGAGTAGAGTCGGAGGACTCAGTAGGAAAGGGGGGACCGACAAATGTCTGGAGTGATGGTTTTCACGAGCTTGGC
>JAJXXM010000302.1 GCA_021781095.1 bacterium | reverse complement strand
AAGTCGGGCACGCGTATGCCGCGCGAGTTCCCGCCGAATACGTCCGTCGCCAGACGCTCGCCGGGAGCGAGCGCTATACCACCACCGAACTCAAAGAACTCGAAACGGCGATAGCGAGCGCGCAGAGCCGCCAGGAACGTATCGAGCAACGGCTCTTTGCCGAGCTCGTGGAACGGATCGCCGCGCGCGTCGATGGACTCGCGGCCGCGGGTGCGGCGCTCGCGGCGATCGACGTCAGCGTTGCGCTTGCCGAAAAGGCGGCGACGCGCGGATACGCGCGCCCCGAATTTCTCGACGAATCCCGGATCGAGATCGTCGACGGCCGCCACCCGGTGATGGAAGCGGTGGTGCAGCGTCGCTTCGTCCCCAACGACGTGCGGTTGTTGGAGCGCGAGCATCGCTTCATTCTGCTGACCGGGCCGAACATGGGCGGCAAATCGACCTATCTCCGCCAGATCGGGTTGCTGACGATTCTCGCGCAGATCGGTTCGTTCGTGCCCGCCAAGAGCATGAAGCTCGGCATCGTCGATCGCATCTTCACGCGCATCGGCGCGGGGGATGACTTGGCTTCGGGACAATCGACGTTTTACATGGAGATGGCCGAAGCGGCGAATATCCTTCGTCGCTGCACGGCACGCTCGTTGCTCCTCGTCGACGAGATCGGTCGCGGCACCGGCACGATCGACGGCCTCGCGATCGCGCAAGCGATCTGCGAGTATATTCTCGCGCTCGGCGACGGTGCGCCGATGACGTGTTTTGCGACGCATTTTCACGAGCTCTGCGCGCTCGCCGAGCATTGGACCGGCGTCGCGAACTATCACATTACCGCCGTCGAGAATCTCGGGCGCGGCAACGAACCCGTCTTCTCGCATCGCGTCCAGCCGGGAAGTTCCTCGCGCTCGTTCGGTATCGAAGTTGCGCGCATGGCGGGGCTACCGGCGAGCGTCGTCGACCGCGCGCAAGAGATCGCCGAGACGCTCGGAGCCGGCCCCGATCTCGAAACGCGGATTCCGATGCGTCGGCGCTCCGGCCCAACCGAGAGCCGCGAACAGTTGCGGTTGCTATAATGCCGCAGATCGCCGCCCTCGACGAACGGACGATCGGGCAGATCGCCGCGGGCGAGATCGTCGAACGACCGCTCTCGGTCGTCAAAGAGCTCGTCGAAAATGCGGTCGACGCCGGCGCGCGCCGCATCGACGTCTCGTTGCTGCGCGGCGGTACCGAACGCATCGAGGTAAGCGACGATGGCAGCGGAATCGCGATCGAAGATATCGCGCTCGCCCCCGCGCGCCACGCGACGAGTAAACTCCGGGATGCCGAGGATCTTCAGGCGGTCGCGACGTTGGGGTTTCGCGGTGAGGGGCTCGCGAGTATCGCGGCGGTCGCGCGCCTCACGATCGTCTCCCGCACGCGTGACGAAGAGATCGGCGCGAAGATCGTCGCCTACGGCGAACGCATCGAGCCGATCGTGCGCGTCGCCGCTCCGACCGGAACGAGCGCGGTCGCGGAGGGGCTCTTCGCCAACGTCCCCGTCCGGCGCGAGTATCTGAAATCGCCGGCGGCGGAACTCGCGCGCGTGAACACCTGGTTGAGCACCTTCGCGCTCGCCTATCCCGAGATTTCGTTTACGTTTCGCAACGACGGCGAGCAACATTGGGCGATGCCGGCGACCGCCGACCCGCGCGAGCGGCTCGCCGCCGTCTTCGGGCGCGAAGCCGCAAAGACGATGTTGGAGATCGATGCTTCGGCGGCCGCATCGATGCACGGCGGATTGCGCGGGTTCATCAGCGCACCCGGCAACGAACGCGCGGATCGACGCATGCAGATTCTCTTTGTGAATCGGCGGCTTCTTCGGAGTTCGCTCCTCGCCGGCGCGTGGAGCGCGGGGTATCAAACGTTTTCGATGATCGGCCGTCAGCCCTACGGCGTCTTGATGCTCGATCTTCCGCCCGAGCACGTCGATGCGAACGTTCACCCAACCAAGAGCGACGTGCGCTTGCGCTTCGGCACGCAAGTCGGCGAGAGCGTCCGCCATGCGATCGCCGCGACGCTGCGCGGCGATGCGCGCGAACGATTGAGCCGAACGCTGGGCGCCGAACCCGGCGAGCACCTCTCGCTTGCGCCGCCGGAGCGCTACGAACAGGCGCGCCTCCTGCAGTACGATCCCGAACCCGGCGACGCACCGGCCGCGGCGCCAAACGGCATGCGCGTGCTCGCGCAGGTCGATGCGACCTATATTCTCGCGACCGACGGGCGCACGATTCTCCTCGTCGATCAGCACGCCGCGCACGAACGGGTTGCCTACGAACGGATCGTCGCTGCCGCCGCCGCGCACGCGCCGAGCGAGCCGCTGCTCGTGCCTTCGATCGTCGAACTCGATCCCGCGCAGAGCGAACGGCTCGAACGCGCGCTCGAACTTCTCCGCGAAGGCGGGCTCGAAATCGAGCCCTTCGGGGAACGCAGTTATCGAGTCACCGCGACCCCGGCCGGATATGGCGCGCGATCCTTCGATTTGGCGGGCTTCCTCGACGATCTTTCGGAGGAGCATCCGCAGCGCGACGTGCGCGAACGTATCTGGGCTTCGTTAGCCTGCCATTCGGTAACGACGGCGGGCGAGCGGCTCGCCTTTGCCGAGATGGTGCGGATGGTCGACGATTTGCAGCGGTGCGTGAATCCCATGCATTGCCCGCACGGTCGCCCCACCATGCTGCGTCTCGAACCCGAGAACGTCGCGAGGCTCTTCAAGCGCGCGTGACCGACCTCTGCGTGATCGTCGGCGCGACGGCGTCGGGTAAGAGCGAGGTGGCGATGCGGATCGCTCGTGCGGTCGGCGGAGAGATCGTTGGTGCCGATTCGCGGCAGATCTATCGCGGCATGCGCGTCGGCACCGCGGCTCCCGACGACGCCGCGCAGCGCGAGATACGCCATCACTGCGTGGAGTTTCTCGATCCCGAGCGGCGCTACTCGGCCGCACAGTTCGCACGCGATGCGATTGCGGCGATCGAAGATATTCGCGCACGCGGGCGCCGCCCGATCGTCGTCGGCGGTACGGGATTCTACCTGCGCGTTTTGCGCGGGGGAGTCGCACTCGGCCAACGGGGGGACGAGGAACTACGCGCGCGTATCGCGCGCGAGATGCGCGCGCATCCCCCCGAGGTGCTGCACGAGTGGCTCGCGCTGCGCGATCCGTCGCGCGCCGCGGCGATCGAGCGAAACGATCTCTATCGCATCGGGCGCGCGCTCGAGATCGCCCTCGCGCCGACGCGCGAGGAGCGCGCGGAGATTCCGACACTGCTCTCGCGCGCGCTCTCGTTCCGAACCTTCGCGCTCGATCTGCCGCTGCCGGAGATCGATCGGCGCATCGAGGCGCGCGCTCGCGCGATGCTCGCCGGCGGCTTGCTCGACGAAGCCGAGGCGCTCGGTGCGCGCGCGGTCGCCGCCGATGCCGTCGGCTACCCGCAGGCGCTCGCGTATCTGCGCGGACAGAGCACGTTCGAAGAGACCTTGGTCGCACTCGCACGTGCGACGCGCCGTTACGCGCGCCGCCAGATCGCTTGGTTTCGCACGGAGCCCGATATCGAATGGCTCGGCGCCGACGATCTCGTGCGGTCGGCGGAGGAAGCCCTGGGGCATGCGCCAACGCCTTCATAAATGACGGCGATCCCCTTTGCGAAGATGCACGGCACCCGAAACGATTTCATCGTTATCGACACGCGCGAGCGTTCGATTCCGCATCTCGCCGCTTTCGCGCGCCGCTGGTGCGATCGCCACACCGGCGTCGGAGCCGACGGCGTACTGACGACTGAACGATCGGTCATCGCCGACGCGCGCATGCGCGTCATCAACGCCGATGGTAGCGAGGCCGAGATGTGCGGCAACGGCATCCGCTGCGTCGCGCGCTATCTCGCCGAGGCGGGGGAGCCCGATCGGCTTGCGATCGAAACGCTCGCGGGCGTCCGGGAGACGGCGATCGAGAGCCGCGAAGGAGCGTGGCGAATTCGCGTCGCGATGGGTGCGACGCAGATCGAGCGCGGAACGCTCGCGTACCCCGATGCGACGGTGGTGCGGGTAGGAAACCCGCACGTCGTCCTCTTCGTCGACGCGCTCGAGGGTGTCGATCTCGCGGCGATCGCCGCGCGCATCGCCGGAGAGCCGGCCTTCGCCGAGGGGGCGAACGTGCATCTCGCCGTCGTCGAACCGAATTGCGTGCGCGTGCGTCATTTCGAACGCGGCGTCGGTGAGACGCAGGCCTGCGGCACCGGAGCGGTCGCCGTTGCGGCGGCGACGCGCATGCGCGATCTGCTCTCGACGCCGATGCGCGTCGAAGTTCCGGGCGGCACCCTCGCGGTCGATTTCGACGCGCGCGGTGAAGCTACGCTCATCGGCCCCGCCCTCCGCGTCTTCGACGGCGTTCTGCACGACGATGTCGCGTAAACGCGCGCCCCTCGCGCTCGCCTACGCCGACGCGCGCGGCCGCTATTATTTCGACGAACGGAGCGAGCCGCTCGCCGACGGCGGCATCGTGCGAGCGCCGCGCCCCGACGAACTCGTTCCCGCGCCGCCGGGAAGCGTTCCGACGCTGCTGCCGCTGCGACGTCCGTTGAGCGTGCGCGGCGTCGAAACGCGCCGCCACGCGCTCGGCGTCTTGCTGCCCGCGGGTTACACGCGTTTGCTCGTGCCGGCGTTTGAGGCCGATGCCGCCGCGCCGGCGCTGCCGCTCTTTGGGTACACGTTTGCGTGCGCGATCGACGACGAACTCTACGTCGCCGCGATGCGCACCGATCGCGATGAGGATTGGGAGCCGCGGCGCTTCGCCGAGGGCGAGCTGGAGAGGTTGCTCGAGGAGCGCTGCGCGCGCGATCCCGGAAATCGCATGCTCGCCCAGCTGCGCGTCTGTGCCGGCGAGTACGGTTGTTTCACCGCGCAGAACGTCTTTCTCGCGCGCGGCGAAGCGGCGTTACCCGTCTCGCCGAAATGCAACGCTCGTTGCGTCGGATGCATCTCCGAACAGGAACCCGATGCGGGATTGCCCTCACCGCAGACGCGTATCGCCGTCGAGATGCAGGCCGATGAGATCGCGCGCGTTGCAATCGAGCATTTGGAACGGGTCCCCGAAGGGATCGTGAGTTTCGGACAGGGGTGCGAGGGCGAACCGCTGCTGCGCTCGCACGCGATCGCTGCGGCGATCGAGAAGATTCGCCGCGTGCGTACGAACGGGACGGTGAATCTCAATACCAACGGAAGCCGCCCGCGCGAACTCGCTCGCTGCATCGAGGCGGGGCTCCAAGCGGTGCGGATCAGCCTCAACAGTTTCCGCGAGGCGACCTACGCCGCCTATTATCGCCCGCAGGGATACGGCCTCGCCGACGTCTTCGATTCGATTCGCGTCGCGCGAGCGGCCGGGTTGCGCGTCTCGCTGAACCTGCTGACGCATCCCGGCGTTACCGACGACGTCGACGAAGTCGCGGCGATGGAGCGGTTTTTGCGCGAGCAACCCGTCGATATGGTCCAAACGCGCACGCTCAACATCGATCCGCATCGCTATTTCGCACTCGTCGGGCGCCCCCAAGAAACGGTGGGAATGCGCGCGGCGATCGAGAGCATCGCCGCACGCGGCGTTCGCGTCGGCAACTTCACGCACGTGCATTAATGGCCGTGCCGACCGCTCTGCGACCGCTGCCGATCTGGGTGCTTCCCGGGGTCGCGCTCCTGGGAGCCTTCGCCGGGATGCTCTTTGCCGGTCCCGTCGGCGCGGCGTTCGCACCTGCGACGCTGCATTATATCGTTCCGCCGCTGCTCTTCGAGGCGGCCTGGAACCTCGATCTCGCCGCGGTACGGCGCGCGTGGCGCCCGGTCGCGATGCTGGTGCTGCCCGGAGTAGCGATCGCCGCCCTGTGCGTTGCCGGCGTGCTGTTGCTGCTCGCATTTCCCTGGCCGTTGGCATGGACGGTCGGTGCCGCGTTGAGCGCGACCGACCCCGTCGCCGTGATCGCCTTCGCGCGTTCGGTCGGGGCGCCCCCGAGCTTGGTGGCGATCGTCGAAGCGGAGTCGCTCTTCAACGATGCCTTCGCGGTCGCACTCGTGCGCGCGAGCAATCTCGTGCTCTCGCTCGTCGCGGCGCTTCTCGGCGCCGCCGTCGGCGATTTGGTCGGACGCCTTGCATCGCGGCTGCGCCTTCGCCGCCCGTTCTCGCTGTGGGCGCTCAGCGTGCTCGGCGTCTACGCCGTCGCGATCGCCGCCGACGCGTTCGGAGGATCGGGGATCGTCGCCGTGGTGACGCTCGGCATCTTCATGCGAACGCGCATCGAGAGAACGCTCGATTCGGCAACGCTCGACGGCGCCGAAGCCTATTGGCGTTGGGCCGCCGTCGCGCTGAACTTCGTGCTCTTTGCATGGATGGGCGCGAGCTTCAATCTGCTCGATGCCCGTAGTGCGTTGATCGGTGCGGGAGCGGTCGTACTCGCGCTCGCGGCGGCGCGCCTCATCACGACGATGGGGCTCTTGCGCGTGCTGCC
Organism: bacterium; assembly: GCA_021781095.1. The sequence goes on along the minus strand of JAJXXM010000302.1, from coordinate 1,277 downwards.
GGAGCTCGATGCCGCGCGGCGACGGTTCATCGCCACGGCGGGCGTGCGTGGAGCGCTCTCGCTGGCGCTGATTTTTACGATCGACGTGCACTTACCCGGAGCGCAGAGCGCTCGCGCGATCGTGTTCGTCGCGGTTCTGGTGACGATGCTGGTAGGAACGCTCGCGCTGCCGCGCAGCGCGCGAAGGCTCTTAGCCTCCCGCTCCTAACATTTGCGCGAGCCGCTCGCGCGCGCCGTTTTTAACGACGGCGATCACGCGATCGCCGGCCTGCAGGCGCGTGTGACCGCTCGGAACCACGATCTCCTCGCCTTCGCGTTCGATGGCGACGAGGACGGTATCGTTGGGAAGCTCGATCTCACCGATCTCTTTGCCGACGACCGCGGAGACCGCGGCGACCGACATCTTTGTGAGGTGCAGGTTCCCTTTTCCAAAGAGATGCATCGTTTCGAGAACGGCGCCGTATCCCGCCGCACTGACGTGTTCGTTGAGCACATCGAGGATGATCTCCGTCGACGAAATCACGGTCACCGGTTCGCCCGTGTCGAGCGATTCGAAAATACGTCGGTTGCGCGGATTGTTGACCCGCGCGATACAGCGCGCCTTCGAGATGCGTTTGCTCAGCAGAACGACGACCAGATTGTCTTCGTCGTCACCGGTATCGGCGACGACGATATCGGCGCGCTCGACGCCGGCGGCGCGCAGAACTTTCGGATCGCAGCCGTCGCCGACGACGGTCACCTGCTGGCCGATGAGTCGCTCGAGATTCTTTGCTTTGCGTTCGTCTTTTTCGACGACCACGACCTCGCTCTTGCGGTCGAGCAACGCGCGCGTGAGATAGGAGCCGACCTTGCCGCCGCCGACGATGAGAATGAACACGTTACGACCTCACCGGTTTGGCTTTGCGCGCGTCGGGAAATGATTGGACGAAGCTCTCGAAGGCGTCGGAGGCGACGACGGCGTGCACTTCGTCGCCCTTTTCCAAAATCGTGTCGCTCGAAACGACGAGCAAACGGCCCTTCCGAATGAGCCCCGCGATGCGAATGCGTTCGAACTCTTCAAATTCGCCGACGCGTTTGTCGACTTGTGCCGCGCCGACGTGCGCGACCAGCGTGGTGAGAACGCCGAATTCGATCTCCGGGGTGCTCTTCGTCGACGATTCGACGAGCCGATCGCGAATGAGTTGTGCGTTGACGGTCGTCGGACAGACGGTCTCGACGCCGAGGTCGCGATAGAGTTGCCCGCGCTGCGGATCGTAGATGCGCGCGACGATCTTTTG
>JAJXXM010000243.1 GCA_021781095.1 bacterium | reverse complement strand
CGATACCGTCACTCCCGGTGGCGCGCACCCCAGCGAACGCATTGCCGTGAGCGAGAGCGGCTATAACGGTGGGTTCGTCGAGAGCGATACCTGTGAGGGCATCGCGACGATCTCTGCAAGCGCTTCGGCGATCTCGCCGGGGTCGTATACGGTGACGCCTCGGCACAGCGGTACCTGTTCGATAACGTTCGCATCGTCATCGCCGCAGGGATGGGTGCTCGAAGGCGACCAGGGCTGGCCGAGTGGGAATAGTACGGGCGCGATGCAAGGCCCCGATCTCGCACGCGAGATTGCGTACGTCTATTGGATGAGCTTTGCCTATCTCCATGCGGGAGGTTTGCCAGGTTCGGTTCGCTACGTTCCCGTTCACGGCGCCGACGAATACGAACTCGAGATGCAACCGCAGGGCGGCGAGCCGATCGTTGCCGAGATCAACGAAAAAACATTCCTCCCCGACACATTCACGATCGGAAGCGAACCGATGAAAATGATCGTTACTCCAGGCGCTTGGAAGGCGACCGATGGAGTATTCTTCCCGACGAAAATGGACGTGCGACTCGGTAATCTCGGGACGCATTCGGCATACGCGCTCGTTCGCGCCCGTCTCAACGATCGCTTCAAAGCGTCGCTCTTCGCGCAACCGGTACCGGCTCTCTGACCACTGCTACTATGAAAGGCTCGACGATGAAACGTTTTTTCGCACTCTGCGCACTCGCACTCGCGCCCTCACTCGTTCACGCTCAGTCGCTCGGCGGTTCGTTTCGCCCCGCTTTCGTCGAAGGAAGCATTCGCTCTGCGGAGACCGGGAAGCCGTTGGTCGGGGCGAAGATCGACGTCGTTGGGGCGAAGCTTTCAAAAAAGGGAATCAAAGAGCAAGCCGGCTGCGGCGCCGGCTTTGCCATGAGCGCCGCGAACGGGAGCTTCGCGGTCGGCGTTGGGGAAAATAATCTCTGCGTTACCAAAAAACACCCCGTCAACGGCAGTTACTACGTCACGGTAGCGAAACGTGGCTATCTGCCGCAGACGCGGCTCATCGATTTTGGGAAAATTCGCGGCAACGAGGTCGGACCGCTGCAATTTATGCTGACACCGACCCATGCGGCGATCGTCGGCCAGGTCTTTGTGGGCGGGAAGCCGTTGCCGTACGCCTATGTCTTCGTGGTGAAGAACCCCTACGCGTTCGCGCTGCATCCTCCAAAGGGGCATCTCCCGGTGCTCGCGAGCGAGACGCCGATGATACGCGCCGATGGCTATGGAAAATTTACCATTCCCATCTCGCCGGGCGACTATTACGTCTTGGCGAGTAAGAGCGGGTACCAGCTCGCAACGAAAACGGTCAATCCGCTTGCGGTTCAAATGTACGCCCGGCTGACCGCAAATCCGTACGCCGGGGCGATGATGAAATCGCGGCTCGCCGCGCTCGAACAGCCGCAGCTCGGCGTCGCCGTGCACGTTCCCGACTTCGGGAACGCGGTGGCGAGCTTAAATATGATGGTCGCATCGGGTTCGGCGGCTTCCCAGCACCCGGTGGCGGTAAAGCAAATGCTCTTTCGACCGATCGAATTTCGGATGAGCGGCGCGGCGCGATCCTCGCCGAATAACGTGTTGTTTTTCACCGCACTCGGAGCTTATAACGCCGATACCGGCCGGTATGAGCTCTCCATCGTCCGCTCTCGCGTTCAGCTCGGGGCGCGGAAAATCAATCCCTTCGTTTCGCATATCAAAACCTTCAATATGTTGCTGTACGGAATGCCGTCACGGGCCGGCTGCCGCCATAAGCCCGGGTATATCGATGTCGACCATTGCGGGAACGCCATTCTTTCGTTTACCGACGAAACGGCGACCCCGGGGCGGCTCTACTACTATTACATCGAAGAAGGGTCGCCCAACGCCGTGGGGGCGAATGGGCACGTGAGCGTCATGCAGGCGAGTGCTCCGTACTCGAACGGCGTGCCGATTCAGACGCATTAACGTAAGCGCGTCAAATCTTCTTGCGGATTTCACGCGAAGTGCTCAGAATGAGCCCATGGATGCACGAACGCGGCGCCTAGCGGCGGTAGCGGCGGGTTTTCTCCTGGCCGTTGGCGTGGCGTGGCTCCTACGCTCGGTGCTGCTCGCCGTCGAACCGTCGCTACTCTACGCGATATTTACGTGGCCGTTGGTGCGACGCCTGCGCAGGTTTCTTCCGAAGATCGTCGCCGTCGTCATTGCAAACGCCGCGCTCGCCGTGCTCGTTGGGAGTGCTTTGTTTTTCTTTGGGCCGATGCTCTACACTCAGGCAGTCGCCCTTATCGCGACGATCCCCAATGCGACTCGTGTGACAATATTGCAGGTTCCGCCGATGGTGCGCGAACAAATCGGCGCGCTCTCCAGTGCCGCCCTGGCCGTGCTGCGTTCGACATCGGCGATTCTCGGTGCCGTCGCGTTGGCGCCGGTCTTCGCTTCGTATCTTCAACTCGACGCATGGCGCTATCGTCGAGCAATGCTTTCAATAGTTCCGAGCGAGGGACGCGCGAGCCTGCGCGCGATGTTCGCACAGATGTACGATGTCGTCGATGGATACGTTCGCGTGCAGTTATTGATTAGCACGATCGTCGGCTTGCTCGTATTTCTCGTCCTACAAATTCTTGGAGTCCGTTTTGCGCCGGCGATCGCCCTCCTCACCGCAGTTTTCGATCTCGTTCCCTATCTCGGTGGAATCGCCGCCTTCGTTCCGTCGATTTTGCTCGCCCTCACTGTCGGAGGGGCGGCAAAGGCGATCCTCGTCGCCGTCCTTCTCGCGATCGTCTTTGCATTCGAAGCGTACGTATTGTCTCCAACGCTCGTTGGCTCGCGTACTCGCCTGCCGAGCTCGGCAGTGATTCTCGCGCTCCTCATTGGCGGAGAACTTTTCGGTCCGGTCGGCCTTTATCTCGCCGTTCCCGTGGTCGCGATGTTGCGTATCGCGCTCGCCTATGCGCGCGGATAGCCCTCCGCTCGACGTCGAGGGCGAGCCGACGCTCGGGCTGAGCCCCGTCGAAGCGGCGCGGCGGCTCGTTCGCGACGGCCCCAATGAGTTACCCTCCGCACGCCGACGCTCGTGGCTCTGGATCGCTCTTGAGGCCGCGCGCGAGCCGATGTTTCTCTTACTCGTCGCCTGCGGCGTCGTTTACGTCTTACTCGGCGACCGTGCCGAGGCGGTGATGTTGTTGGCGTTCGTCGCCGTCGTCGTCGGCATCAGCATCTCGCAAGCGCAGAAGGCAGAGCGTACGCTCGACACGCTGCGCGAACTCTCCGCGTTCCAAGCGATCGTCATTCGCGACGGCGTCCAACAGCGCGTCGCCGCAAAAAGCCTCGTTCGCGGCGATGCGATCGTGGTGCTCGAAGGCGATCGCATCCCCGCCGATGCCGTGCTGCTTACCGGAAACAACGTGAGCGTTGATGAGTCGTTGCTGACCGGCGAATCGGTCGCCGTTCGCAAAGCCGTCGTCTCGCCGGTTCCGGAGCAGATGGCGAGGCCGGGCGGCGACGATCTTCCCTTCGTCTATTCGGGAACGATGGTCGTCCAAGGCAGAGGCATCGCGCGTGTCCTCGCGACCGGTTCGGCGACCGAGATCGGTTCGATCGGCAGTGCGCTCGCCGGCGTCGACGTCGAACCGACGCGCGTTCAGCGCGAAACGGCGACGGTCGTGCGCCGCCTCGCCGTCGCGGCGCTGCTGTTGAGCGTGCTCGTCGCCGTCGCCTACGGCCTCCACCGAGGCGACTGGCTGCGCGCGGTGCTGGTCGGTATCGCGCTGGCGATGGCGATTCTGCCCGAAGAACTTCCCGTCGTTCTCTCGGTATTTTTGGGCCTCGGGGCGTGGCGCATCGCGCAAAAAAATGTCTTGACGCGTCGCCTGCCGGCGATCGAAATGCTCGGCTCGGCGACGGTATTGTGCGTTGATAAAACCGGAACGATCACCGAAAATCGTATGTCGGTGGTAACGCTCGCCGCCGCCGATGGCTCGCTCTGTCGCTGCGACGACACGACGAGCATCCCCAGCGCGTATCACGACATTCTCGAATACGGCGTCCTCGCAAGCCACCGCGACCCCTTCGATCCAACCGAGCGCGCGATCGCCGATGCGTTGGAGCATCGGCTCCCGGGGAACGATCGCATTCACCGCGACTGGGTGCTCGCCGGAGAGTATCCGCTCTCGCGCTCCATGCTGGCGATGTCGCGCGTCTGGCTCCGGCCGGAGACGCAGCAGTGGGTGGTCGCGGCGAAGGGAGCGCCTGAGGCGATCGCCGATCTCTGCCATCTCTCTCCGGAGCGCACGTTCGCGCTTGAAAAACGCGTCTCGGAGATTGCCTCCGAGGGACTCCGCGTTTTAGGAGTCGCACGAGCGCTCTATCTCGGCGACCGCTTGCCCGAGGGGCAACACGATTTTGAATTTCAGTTCGTCGGATTGATCGGTCTCGCCGATCCGGTGCGGCCGCGCGTCCCGGCGGCGGTCGCCGAAGCCTATTCGGCGGGGGTACGCATCGTCGTCATCACGGGCGATTATCCGGCGACCGCCGTGAGCGTCGCGAAAAGCATCGGCTTGCAATCGCCCGAGCGGTACTGTACCGGCGTACAGATCGATGCGATGGACGACGCCGCGCTCGCCGCCGCCGTCGCCGATACGAATATTTTCTGTCGCGTCGTTCCCGAGCAGAAACTCCGCTTAGTCGAGGCCCTCAAGAGAAACGGCGAAATCGTCGCCATGACCGGAGACGGCGTGAACGATGCGCCCGCGCTCAAAGCCGCCCACGTCGGCATCGCCATGGGCGCGCGCGGCACCGATGTCGCTCGCGAGGCGGCGGCACTGGTGCTGCTCGACGACGATTTCGGTTCCATTATCGATGCGATCAAACTCGGACGACGCATCTTCGACAATCTCCATAAAGCGATCGCCTTTGTCATTGCCGCTCATATTCCCATCGTCGGTATGAGCCTGATCCCGGTGCTCTTCGGCATGCCGTTACTCTTGCTGCCGGTGCACATTCTTTTCTTGCAACTCATTATCGATCCGGCGTGCTCGATCGCCTTTGAGGCCGAGCCGGCGGAGGAAGATATTATGCGTCGTCCGCCGAGACCGGTCGGGGCCTCGTTATTCGACCCCGCGCTCCTCCTCAACGCCGGGCTGCAAGGCGGCATCGCGCTCGCGGCAACGCTCTCGGTCTTCGTGCTCGCGCTCGCGTTTGGACGCGACGAACGCGTCGCACGGGCCCTCGCATTCACGACGATGGTGCTGATAAGCGTCGCGCTGCTCTTCATCAATCGATCGACGGGCGGAAGCGTCACTCGCGTCATCCGTGCCCGCAATCCCGCAGTGACGATCATCGGCCTCGGAGCGCTGCTCTTCCTCGCGGGCGCCCTGACCATCGGGCCGATCCGTGCCTTGTTTTCGTTCCAAGCGCTCCACGGGCGCGACTTTGCGCTTTTGGGGGGAGCGTGGGCGGCATCGATTATGGGGTTGCTCGTTTTGCGGCTGCTCGTTGCTCTTCCGAACCGTCGGCGCCGCCTCTCGCTCTAGTGGTGCCCGCCGTGGGGATGCGGGTGCACGCCGACATTATCTCGCCCGCCGGTTCCACTCTGCGCTTTGCCGTGATGCGAAGGGCGGTGGCTAAACTGTAGGTGCGCGGAGTCGATGCAGTATCCCGCTTCCGATAGGATCACCGATTCGAGTTGCATCGAGGTCAACTCCAGCTCGGCATAGATCTCGCTCAGGCGCGCGAGTAGGCGCTCGAGCGTATGGCGAAGCCGCTCGTTCGCCACGAGCAATCCGCGCGCGATCAGTTCGTCGACCATCGTCGTCGCTTCAAACGGGGAGAGCGGCACTAAACGCCGCGCCTCGCCGTCGCCGATGCCGATAACGATCGATCTGCCGGCGGGATGCTCCGGGTCGATCGTGATACGGGCCTTGGTGCGGTGTCGCCGCCCTAGTTCGTCGTGGGTGCCGTCGACGGGGTGGACGCGTAGTCCAAAGCGCGCAAGCTCGTCGAGGGCATCGGTACCATGTTGCACGTTCATGGAAAAATCCTAGTTGCCGCCGAAGAAGAGGCGATGAAGGTCTTACGCCGACTCGATAAAGCGACAGAGAAGGTTGATCGTGGCCATCTGCTCGACGGTCGTGCAGCGGATATCGAGCAAGGCGGGGTTTGCGACGAGGACGCTCATGCACTGCGCCCGCGAAATCGCGACGTTAAAGCGATTCTTCTCGAAGAGAAAATCGATGCCCCGAGGGGCCTCTTCAACGCTCGACGTTGCCATGGTGTAAAAGACGATCGGCGCCTCTTGCCCTTGGAACTTGTCGACCGTTCCAACGCGAACGTTCGGGAAGCCGGCATCCGCGAGCACGCCTTGAAGCAGCAGCCGTTGAGCGTTAAAGGGGGTGACGACGAGGATATCGTTCTCGGTGATCGCTCGCATGCGGCTCTCTCCCACGCGCACGCGGCCCTTTCGTAGGCGGCGGATCTCGGCGAGGATACGCTGCGCTTCCTCGATGGAGTCGCGTCCGTTATCGGCATGCTCGACCGGTAAATATCGAAGCCCCGCCCCGCTGAGCCCCGAACTCTCGACGATCGATTTCGAGGTCTCCGGCCCCGCTTTCAAACGCCCCGCATAGACGTGTGCGGAGATAAACGAACAGATGGCGGGGTGCATGCGAAACGAGGTATCGAGAAAGATGCCGCGCTCCGGCGGAACGGTCGCATCGTCGCCGAGCAAATAGCTCAGGACGGATCGCCCCATGCCGGCGGGATGAACGCCGTTCGAAACCTGTGCGAGTTGGAGCGGATCGCCGAAAAATACGAGGTTCTTCGCCGCCGGCGCTACGGCGACGGCATTGGCGAGCGCGATCTGCCCGGCTTCGTCGATGAATAGGTAGTCGAGTTCGACGCCGAAATCTTCGCGCGCGAAGAGCCAACCGGTCCCTGCCGCGAGTTCGCAGGCGCCGGCAACGAAGTCGCTGTTTTTCGTCGTGTTTTTGATAAACGGAGTCGCGAGCGGCGATTCGTATCCCTCGTCGGAGCCGGTTTTGTAGAGACCGCGGAATGCGATGCGTTGCTTGGATGCCGCTCGTTCGACTTTGCCGAGAAGATGTTGAATCGCCTTGTGTGTGGTCGACATGACGCCGATCCGTTTCCCCTCGCCGAGAAGGGCGGCGATCGTCTCCGATGCGATCGTCGATTTCCCCGATCCCGGCGGCCCTTGAATGAACAGATAGCTCTCGTCGAGCCGTCGAAGGAGCGGCAGAATGCTCTCGGCATCGGGGATTACCGGCTGAATCGTCCCCCGCTCGCCGATTCCCTTGATGCGCGGACGTCGCAACAATACATCGATCGCCGCGCGCGGCTGCGCTCGGTGAAGCGTGCCGTCCGGAAGCGCCTCGGCGATCCGCGCGAGCGACCCGCGAAGCGCCCTGGTGTCGATCGGCGGTGCCGGGATGAGCGCGGTGAGCGTACGCGCGCGTTCGAGATCACCGCTTCGCCGAATGGTAATACGGCGGCGTTCCTCGTCGAGCTCGACGATCGTTCCGGCCGAGGTAATGGTGAGGGGGTCGAGCATCCGCTGGTCGACGGTATATTCTTGTTCCGGAAAGCCGTACGTGTACGAACGATTGCGCGCTCGTCCCTGAATCTCCGGCTCGCGCTTGTCGAGCAATGTGAGCCCACCGAGACAATCGCGGTCCTCGATCCGCTCGTTCGACGACATCTCCGCCGCATCGAAAATTTTCCACCAGAGCGGTTTCTCTTCGCGACGGTGGTAGGAGAGCAGTTGCGCGAAAATCCAACGGATCCGCGCCGCTTCGTCGAGCCCGTGGAGGCCCGCGTCGTCGGTGACGGGCGGGAGC
>JAJXXM010000249.1 GCA_021781095.1 bacterium | reverse complement strand
CATGGAAGGCAACGCACCACGTAGCCTCTCGCTCGATTATGCGATGGCTTTTTCGTGCCTCACGATCGTCACGGGCTTCTTCATCGATGCCTGGGCGCACGGGCACGTGCCGATCGAAACCTTCCTCACGCCCTACCACGGCTTTATCTATCTTGGGATGCTCGCAATTCTCGGCACGCTCGGCGCCCAGTATCTGCGCGGACGGCGGCTCGGATATCGCGGCCTGCACGCCTTTCCGAAACCGTATCATCTCGCCTTGATCGGCATTCCGATCTTCCTCATCGCCGCTCCCAGCGACGCGGCGTGGCACGCGATCTTCGGGCTCGAAGAAGGCGTCGATGCGCTCCTGAGCCCAACGCACCAAATGATGGGACTGGCAATCTTTTTTCTCGCCTCAGCACCGATCCGCAGCGCGCTCGCCGCACGCGATAGCGAGGCGCCGCCGCGAGGATTTCGCGAACAACTGCCCATCGCTATCGCGCTGGCAGCGTGGCTGGGATTGATCCACTTCGGTACCGCTTACGCCTTTATTCCCGCCGCCGATCGCGGTAACGCTCCGCCGCCGATCTCACCGCTTCAATCGACGTATTTTACGGCGATCGCTTTGAGCTACTACAAAAGCTCGCTCGGCGTCCTCGTGGTGATCTTTCAATCGGCGCTCTTTGCCGGCTTCGCCCTCTTCCTGGGCGCGCAATTTCGAAGCGCGTTCGGAATGTTGACGGTCGTTCTGCTTCTCGGCAACACGCTCAACGCAATTCCCTTTACGAATGCGACGCCGTTGCTCGCGACGACCGTGCTCTGCTCGCTCGTCGCCGGGCTCCTCGGCGATGCGTGGATCGCGCGATTCGATCCCCATCCTTCGCGCCCGGCGGCCTACCGTGCGCTCGCCATTATCGTTCCGCTCTCCTATTTCGCGTGCTACTTGATCGTCACGGATCTCACAACGGGCCTTTGGTGGGACGTGCATTTCCGGTTCGGCGTCCTGCTTTGGTGCGCGGCCGTGGGAATGGGGCTCTCCCTGCTCACGATGCGCGCGCGCCGCGCGTGATTCCCGAACTCATCGCGATCCTCACCGCACTCCTGCATCTGGCGTTTGCGGGAAACTACGGCTACTTTCGAGACGAGCTCTACTTCCTTGCCTGCGCGCAACATCTCGCGTGGGGCTATCCCGATCAGCCGCCCTTGGTCGCACTCGTTGCCCTGCTCTCCGCACCGTTCCACTGGAACCTCTTCATCCTGCGCGCCCCCGGCGCTATCGCTGCCGCGCTCAACGTCCTCGTCGTCGCATCGCTCGTCCGCGAGGTCGGCGGCAAACACTTTGCACGCGCCCTCGCCGGGATTGCGGTAGCGACGCTTCCCGCCTATCTCACGCTCGGAAGCGTGCTCACGACGACCTCGTTCGAGCCGCTCACCTGGTCGCTCGTCGCGTTGCTGACGCTGCGCGCACTCCGTACCCCGACACCGGCGGCCGGGGCGCTCCTCGGTGCGGCGATCGCCTTCGGTACGTACGGCAAATATTCGATGCTGCTCTGGGTGGTCGCACTCGCGCTCGGCATCGCGTGTTCGCCGCAGCGATCCTTGCTGAGGTCGCGGTGCGCGCTTACCGCCTTCGCCGTCGCGGCACTCGCGCTCGCTCCGAATCTGCTCTGGCAAGCAACGCACGATTGGCCGTTTGCCGCGGTCATTCACGCCGATTTCCTCGATCGGCATTCGTTCAATAACGGCTGGCAACTCGAATATCGCGGCTTTCTCGCAAACACGATTTCGTTCTCGCTCGAACAGATCGCCTTCACGAATCCCGTGCTCGCTCCGCTCTGGATCCTGGGCATCGTTACGGCCCTGCGCACTCCCGCTCTCCGTTTTATCGGCATTGCCGCACTGGGAACCCTCGCCGTTGCCATAGCGCTCGAAGCGAAGGGCTACTACGTCATCGGTGCGTACGGGAGCCTCCTCGCAGTGGGAGCGACCGCGTTCGAACGTGCGAGCGAGTCGCTGCGTGCGGCTCGCGGCATCGCTATCGCCGCCGTTCTCGCGACCGCGACGCTCGTACTCCCGCTTGCCGCGCCCGTTCTACCCGTCGATACCTTGATCGCCTACTCCAGGGCGCTCCACCTCACGGGGAATCACGGGACGGCGGCACGCCTGATCCAACCGCTGTTCGCCGAAGAGTTCGGCTGGCAACGGCTCGCCGAAGATGTCGCGCGTGCATACGAACGCATACCGGCATCACAGCGAGCGCGCACGGCGATCTACGCCGATACCTATGCCGATGCCGGCGCGATCGACCGCTTCGGCCCGGCACTGCATCTCCCGCCGGCGATTTCAAGCCAGAACGCTTATTGGCTCTGGGGGATGCGCGGATACGATATGCGCAGCGTGCTCGCAATAGGAGCGAGCCGCCAGCGCAGGCTCTTCGCCGCCTATGCGACCTGCACGCGGGTCGGCAGCACCTTCGATCGCTATCGCGCGGTCGTCGAAGGCCCGACCCCGATATTTTTCTGCACGCACCCACGCATGCCGCGCGCCGCACTCTGGCGCTCGCTTCGGTGGTATGGAGCCTAGCCGAGCGAGACGCTTTAGGCGAGAACCAACTCTTCTCCGTTCCGATCCCCGGTTAAGAACTCCATCGCGCCGCGAACGACCGTCGCAACGTCGATAATCCGGCCGCTCGGGTTCATCGCCGCGAGTTGCGCGCGTGCCTCCTCCGGGCTCGCGCCGGTGTGGCCGACGATTTGGTCGACTGCCTGCTGCATCATATCGGTCTCGGTATAGCCCGGACAGATGGCGTCGATGCAGACCCCCGAGCCGGCAAATTCGGCGGCGAGCGCGCGCGTCAACCCGATGACGCCGTGTTTGCTCGCGCAGTACGCAGCGATATACGGCGCTCCATAGAGCCCGGCGATCGAGGCGATGTTGACGATGCGCCCGAACCGATGTTCGCGCATTTCGCCGATCGCGGCGCGCGAACAGAGAAACGTTCCGGTGAGATTCGTGGCGATGATCTGCTGCCAAAGCTCGTCGCTCGTGCGCCCCAATGGCGCCGAGGCGGCGATCCCGGCATTATTGACGAGCATTGCGATCGTTCCGTGCCGCTCGCGCGCCATCGCGAAGGCTCGCTCCACGCTCGCCGCGTCGCCGACATCGCAAGCGATCGCATCGATACCCGGCTCGCTCGCACCGACGCGGCTCAGTCCGCTCACCGCAGCGCCGGCTTCGGCGCAGGCACGAGCGATCGCGAGCCCGATGCCCCGCGACGCACCGGTTACGACGACGTGCCGTCCCCGAAGATCGAATCCGTTCATGATGGTTGCTCCAGTCTGCGCGCGATCGCGCGTTCGAGTTGTTCTTTTCCGGGCAGGTAGGGTTTCGGCCATCCCGGATCGCGATAGCCGAGTTCGGCCGCCGCGTGAAGGGTCCAGTAGGGATCGGCGAGATGCGGTCGCCCGAGCGCGACGAGATCGGCGCGCCCTCCTGCGATCAGCGCGTTCACCTGCTCGTGATCGGTGATGTTTCCAACGGCGATCGTTGCGATCTCCACCTCGTTGCGAATCGCATCGGCGAACGGCGCTTGAAACATGCGCCCGAAGCGCGGGCGGCTCCGTGGATCGGTCTGACCGGTCGAAACATCGATGAGATCGGCACCGGCAGCTTTGAACGCGCGCGCTATGTCGAGCGCGTCGCGTTCGTCGTTTCCGCCCTCGCACCAATCGGTCGCCGAGATTCGCACCGAGATCGGGCGCTCCGCGGGCCAACGCGCGCGCATCGCCTCAAAGACCTCGAGTGGAAAGCGCAATCGATTTTCCAGCGACCCGCCATAGCGATCGGTCCGTCGGTTCCGGAGCGGCGTAAGGAAGGACGAGAGCAGGTAGCCGTGCGCGCAGTGGAGCTCGAGCATATCGAAGCCGGCCTCGATCGCCATGTCGACCGCCGCGACAAACGCATCGCGAATCGCGCGCATCCCCGCCTCGTCGAGTGCGAGTGGAACCTGGTTTCCGGGAGCATACGGAATCGCCGACGGCCCGACGACCGGCCAGTTTCCCTCCTCGAGCGGTTCGTCCATCCCCTCCCACATCAATTTCGTCGAGCCTTTCGGACCCGAATGCCCGAGTTGGAGCGCGATCTTCGCCGGCGTGTTCTGGTGCACGAATTCAACGATGCGCTTCCAAGCGGCAACGTGCTCCGTGGCATACATGCCGGCACATCCCGGCGTGATCCGCCCCTGCGCGCTCACGCAGGTCATCTCGGTAACGACGAGCCCGGCGCCGCCGAGCGCGCGGCTTCCATAATGCACCAGATGGAAATCGTTGGGAGTGCCGTCAACGGCGCTATAGGTATCCATCGGCGAGAGGACGACCCGATTGCGCAGCGTGAGCTCGCGCAGTACGAACGGCGAGAACATCGGCGGAATCGGAGGCCCGCCGAAGCGCGCTTCCACGCTCTCGACGTACGCGGCGTCGCGCGCGCGAAGATTTTCGTGCCCGATCCGTTGGCTCCGCGTCAGCAGACTATAGGCGAAGGTTTCGGGATCGAGCCGCGCGTAGCGCTCGACATTTTCGAACCAACGCGTCGAATTTCTCGCGGCGTTCTGTAATTTGAGCACTTCGAGTTTCCGCTCGCTCTCGTACCCCGCAAAGGCTTCTTCGAGACGATCGCAACGTTCGAAGGACTCGACGAGCGCGATGGCATCTTCCATCGCCATCTTCGTTCCCGAGCCGACCGAAAAATGCGCCGTATGCGCGGCGTCGCCGACCAGCACGAGGTTTCCGTCGTACCAGCGCTCGTTTTCCACAAAGGTAAAATCGATCCACGCGCTGCCGCGGCGGTGCCCGGGGTTGACTTGCAGTCGGTGGCCGCCCAATTCCTCGGCAAAGAGCGCCTCGCAGAACGCCACCGTCGCGGCCGCATCGGCGCGGTCGAGGCCGTGCGCGCGCCAGGTCTCTTCGCGGCACTCGACAATGAAGGTGCTCGTGCGATCGTCGAAGCGGTAGGCGTGAACGGCGAACCAGCCGTGTTCGCTGCGTTTGAAGAAAAACGTGAACGCATCGAGCGGGATCGTGCTTCCAAGCCAGACGAATTTGCAACGTCCGCCCGAGACCGTCGGCTGGAAAACGGAGGCGTAACGATCGCGGGTGGACGAATGGACGCCGTCGGCGGCGATAACGATATCGCAACCGGCGCGAAAAGCATCGAGATCCTCGACGCGTTCGCGATATCGCATATCGACGCCGAGCGTGAGGGCGCGCTCGTGGAGGATCGCGAGCAGATGTTTGCGCGAGATGCCCGCGAACCCGTGCCCGCTCGAGCGAACGCGCGCGCCGCGAACGTGAATCTCGATATCGTCCCAATGCACGAAGCTGCGCTCGATCCTCGCGAAGCTCTCCGGATCGGCGACCGCGAGCCCGTCGAGCGTTGCGTCGGAGAAGACGACCCCCCAGCCGAAGGTATCACCGAACGGATTGCGTTCGACGAGTTCGACGCGCCACTCGGGAAAGCGCGCCTTCGCAAGCAGTGCCGCATAGAGCCCCCCGGGGCCGCCGCCGAGCACGCGCAGGTGCTGCGAACCATTCGGATTCATGCGAGGACGCGATCGGCGAGCACCGCCTGCGCGGCGCGGCGCCCCGGAAAACCGCTCACGCAGCCGCCCGGGTGCGTCCCCGAGCCGCAGAGATAGAGCCCCCGTACCGGCGCGCGCACGCCGAAGCGCGTTTCAAAGATCTGCCCGGGGAGTAACTCGCCGTGAAAGATGTGTCCGCCGACGAGCCCGAACCGTTCTTCGAGATCGGGAGCGGCCATCAGTTGTTGCGCTTCGATCGCGTTGGGAATATTCGGCGCGTAGCGCGCGAGCATGGCGACGATTTTTTTTGCGGCCGCATCGCGCCGCGCCGCACTCCAACCATCGGGGCGATCGTAGGGATAATACTGCGCGAAGATCGAGAGAATATGCTTTCCCTGCGGGGCGAGGCTGGGATCGGTCGGCGTCTGCATGAAACACTCGAGCATCGGCTCCTCGCTCTCACCGAGGCGCCGTGCATCGTCGTGCGCCCGCTGCAGAAACGAGAGATCGGGCGCGACGTGGATCGTCGCGCGATGATGGGATTGCGGCGTCGTTCCCGGGCGCGCGGTAAAGTTCGGCAGCTCGCCGAGAGCGAGATTGAGCTTGAGCGCCGGCCCGACGCTCTGCCAGGCGGCGAGCCGGCGTTTGCTCGCATCGTCGAGATGCTCCTCGCCGAGAAGCTCGCGGTAGGTCGTGATCGGGTGCGCGTTCGAGAGCACCGCGCGCGCGCGAAACTCGCGTCCATCGGCGGTAACGGCGCCGACGACCGAATCGCCGTCGCGCAACAAACGCGTGACGTTCGCTTCGGTGAGCGCACGTGCACCGCGCGCCTGCGCGGCGGAGAGCAGCGCTTGCGAGATCGCGCCCATCCCGCCGCGCACGAAGCCCCACGCGCCCTGCACGCCGAAGGCACGCCCCGCGTAATGATGCGCGAGTACGTACCCGGTTCCGGCATCGAGCGGCCCCCGGTAGGTGCCGATGAGCCCATCGGTCGCCAGCGTCGCTTGGAGCACCGGCGTGCGCACGTGGCGCTCCACGAGCGCGGCGGCGCTCCCCTCCAATGCGGCGCGCACGCGTGCATCGAAGCGATCGAAGCGCGGCTCCATATCGGCGAAACTTTCGTAGAGCGCCGAGCCCAACGATGCCGCCTCGCGTTCGAAGGCGGCAGAGCCGGCGATATCGGCGGAATCGAAGCGTGCGATCTCCGTGGCGTTGTTCTCGTCGTCGGCGCCGAGCAAGAGCGAGCGCCCATCGAGCAGCGGCGTAAATGATGCGGGATCCTTGCGGTACGCATCGTAGCCGTGCGCGCGTAGATCGAGCCGATCGATGAGCCACGGGTCGAGCAGGCTGCACACGTAGCTCGCCGCCGAGATCGTATAGCCCGGCCAGCGGTCGCGCTCGCTCACCGTGGCGCCGCCGATGCGATCGGAGCGCTCGAGGATGAGGACCCGCAGGCCGGCTTCACCGAGCAGTGCGGCGGCGGCCAAGCCGTTATGCCCGCTCCCAATCACGAGCGCGTCGTAGGTTTCCATACCCGTTCTATACAAGCCAGAGGCGATGAACTCTTGGCGGCTCCGCGCACTTCGCATCGCCATCGCTCTGCTACCGGTGCTCGCCTTCGCCGTCGGCACCCCGTTGCTCAACCACGTCGAGCCCCGCGTCGTGGGCCTGCCGCTCAACCTCGCCTGGGTCATTCTCTGGATTCTGCTGACGCCGCTCTGCCTGTTGGCGATCGAACGGCTGCGGAACGTGAAAACCTAATGCCCGCATCGGCGCTCGCAGGGCGCATCGCACTCTCCATCGTCGCCGTGGTGATCGCCGGCACGATCGCCTTCGCGTTGCTCAATCTCAAGCGCGGCCGCGTCGACCCCACCGAATACGCGATCGGCGGACGGAGTTTCGGCACCATCTTCTTGTGGGTGCTGCTCGCGGGGGAGATCTACACCGCCTTCACCTTTCTCGGGGCGGCAGGCTGGGTCTACCTGCATGGTGCCGCAGCGTATTACATCCCGGCGTACGGCGCGATCGGCTACCTCGTGGGCTACGCGTTGCTCCCGCGCATTCGGCGCCTCGGCGCCGAGCGCGGCCTCGTCACGGCGCCCGATCTGCTGGCAAATTATTATCGCAGCCCACGGCTCGGCGTGCTCGCGGCGATCCTCTACGTGATCCTCGCGTTGCCGTACGTGACGCTCCAACTCAGCGGACTGCAGATCGTACTCTCGAGCGCCGGATACGGCTGGCTCGACGGAGCGATCGGCGCGGCGGTCGCCTTTACGGCGATCGCGCTCTTCACGTTTACCGCCGGGTTGCGCGGCACGGCGTGGGCGAGTTTGGTAAAGCGCCGCTTGGTGCTC
>JAJXXM010000039.1 GCA_021781095.1 bacterium | reverse complement strand
TGCTCGGAGCAGGCCTTGCCCTCGGGGCATCCTTCATCGCGCCGACCACGGTCGTGCGCGCGGCGGAGCCCACGAAGTATGCGATCGTCTTTCAGGACGGCTCGCGCACGACTCCGTACGAGAGCACGGCCGCAAGCGTCGGGCAATTTCTCGCCGAGCGCGGCATTCACGTCGCACCCGGTGACGAAGTCGTGCCCGCGCCCGCAGCACCATTGAGCAACGGCGCGACCATCATCTATCGGCGTGCGATCCACGTAACGTTCCTCGACGGCGCTTCGCTAAAAACCGTCGCGACGACCGCCGATGACGTCGGTTCGTTTCTGTCGATGCAAGGCGTCAAGATCGGAAAATTCGATAAAGTATTTCCGTCGTTGGGCACCGCGCTCCACAACGGATCGCGCGTCCGTCTTTTCCATATCGTCGCGTGGGATCGTACCGTTCTCGTTCCCGTGCGCGAAGGCACGATCCATCGGCTCGATACGAACATGCGCGTCGGCGCGCGGAAGATCGTCGCACTCGGATCGCTCGGCGAACGGCGCGTCGATTATCGCTACTTCAAATATCCCAACGGCATCGTGCGTCGCGTAACGCTCGCATCGACGACCGTTCGGCCCGCGCATCCGCGCGTGGTCCTCGACGGCGTCGGCGATATCGGCGCGTTCTCGAATTTCACCGCTCGCAGTATCGGCACCATGCAATTGCGCGCCGTCCACGCGATCAGTATGGTCGCGACGGCATACACGCCGTGGTGCGCGGGCTGCAGCGGCATCACCGCTACCGGCGAACGTGCCGGCCATGGAATCGTCGCGGTCGATCCGCGCGTCATTCCCTTGGGAACCAAACTCTATATCCCGGGATACGGTTATGCCGTCGCCGGCGATACCGGCGGAGCGATCGTCGGGCACCGCATCGATCTCGGCTTCGATTCCCAGCGCGCCGCGATGGAATTCGGGCGCCGAAAGATCGTCGTCTTCGCCATCAAAGGGTGAGCGCGCGCGGCCTACTGAACGCGGCGGGTTTACAACCGAAAAAGCGCTTCGGGCAAAACTTTCTTCTCGATGAATCGCTCTGCGTAAAAATTGCGGATCTCGCCCTCGCCGACGCACCCGAAGCAATCGTTGAAATCGGCCCCGGTACGGGAGCGCTCACGGCGGCGCTCGCACGGAACGGCGCCGCCATTCGCGCGTTGGAGATCGATCGCGATTTAGTCGCGCTCCTCCGCGAACGGGGCGAGCTTGCGTCGGTCGAGATTCTCGAAGCCGACGCGCTCGCCTACGATTGGCCCGAGCGACGCTTCGAACGTTGGCACGTCGCCGGCAATCTGCCGTATAACATCGCCACGCCGCTGTTGGTCACGCTCGCCCAGCTACCGCGCGGGCCGCAACGAGTCGTCGCGATGATTCAAAAAGACGTCGCCGACCGTTTGCTTGCCGCTCCCGGAACCGCTTCGTACGGGAGCCTCACCGTCGCCGTCGGCAACGCCATGGCGATTCGGCGCGCCCTCACGCTCGGGCCCGGCGCATTTTATCCGCGTCCGAAAGTCGATTCGACGGTGATCGTCCTCGATCGCCGCGCGCGGCCGCTCGTCGAGCCGATCGAGCCCGCGCTCTTCGAGAAGGTCGTCCGCGGATCGTTCGCGTATCGCCGGAAGACGTTAGCAAACTCGCTCTCGCGTTCGCTCTCCGTCGAGCGAGCCGAGATACTTATCGCCATGCAAACGGCTGGGATCGACGAAGATGAACGCGGAGAACGGCTCGACATCGGTACTTTCGCCCGGTTGGCCGACGCATTGGCGGGAAGGGGCATTTAAAGGCTCCTCGGTCGCGCTACTCGTTTTCGGCCTCATCGGCTTGGCGGTCGCCTGCGCGATCCTCGCGCTGCTCTTCTACATCGCGCTCGACCCATCGATCCTGACGATCCTCGCCCACTCGCCGAAAAACCTACCGGTCACGGCGGTGCTCGTCGCCCAGCTCGCTTTCGAATTACCGCCGATCTTCGGATTGATGGCGATGCTTCCGCGCATCGCGCTCTATTCGTGGGAAGAACTCGGCCTGCGCGTTCCTTCGACGCGCGCCTTGCTCTACGCCCTCGGCGGTTTCGTCGCTGCGTTTATCGTCGGAGATTTCGGTTCGTTCGCCGTCGAGCACCTCTCCCATCATCCCCACCACGTGCAAGACGTGGCGAAGATGTTCGAAAGTATTCGACACACCCCCGTATTAGTGGCGTTCGTTTTATACGGAGTCGTCGTCGCGCCGATCGCCGAAGAGTTGATCTTTCGCGGATTTCTTTTCAACCTCGGTTTACGCTATGGAAATTTTTGGGTCGGAGCGATCTTCAGTTCGATTCTCTTCGGAGCGGCTCATGGAGATCTCGAACTTTTTCTTCCGCTAACGCTCGTCGGATTCGTCCTCGCCACCGTGTACTATCGCTCGAAGAACCTGGTCGCCTCGATGATCGCGCACGCCTCGTTTAACGCCGTCGCTTTTACCGCGCTCTCCACCCTTAGGAGCCACTGATCGCGCCGAGGCGCGCGAGTGCGTCGAGAACCGCTTCCGGAGCGATGCGCTCCGTATCGAGATGTTCGATGCGGTGTTCGAGACTCGGAGGTAACGTCGTCGATGCGGGGCGGCGGTGAAAACCGCGGGCGATCGGCCGCGCTCCGACGAGATGCAGCGCGAGCGCATTGGGTTCGTCGTACCACGTCGGATAATGTGCGAACCAGAGACCGACCAACGGAATTCCCCCGCGAGCGGCGACGGCATGCAACGGCCCGGCCGGAACGCCGACGAACGCATGGCTCCTCGCCATCAACGCGCGCAAGACGTCGGCGAAGGGAGCGTCGAGCTCCGCTGCGAGGCTCCGAAAAGCGACCGTTGCCCCGCGCCGATCGGTCGCGCTCGTCCCCTCATCGGGCTCGCCGAAGGCGATCGTTCTGATGCGGGGATCGCGAGCGCGCGCCATCTCCACGAACGCCGTTGCGTCGGCCGCGGGCCATGCTTTCGCCGGCTCGGTATGCCCGCTCGTCGCCACGAGCAGCACGCGATCGCCAGGGTCGACGTATCGCGCGAGTACCGCGTCGAAACGGCGTTGGAGCTCCGGGGGGACCGCAAAGGAGATCGACTGCGGAAGCGGCTGCGCCAGATCGAACCGCGCGAGGCGCTCTGCGGAGACGAGCGCGCGCGCGAGCGCCCGCGCCTTGGTGTGGTAGGGAAAGGCGAGCCCCCCTTCGGGCTCGGGGTAATCCGTATAGAGCAGCGCGGTCGGAGCGAATCGTTCGAACGCCTCGCGAAGTGAAGCCGGCAAGGCGATCGTCTCTCTCCGTCCTCGCAATCGCTTCCAGTTCAGTCCGAGGTGCCGGGCACCGAGATCCGCCCCATCACCGATCGCGCGAATTCCCGACGGCAACGCCTCCACCGGGCGAGCGCCGGTAAAGAGCGCGCTGAAATCATCGCCGATGCGAAAGATCGCGTAGGCGTTCTCCGGCGAGAGCAACGGCGCGATCGCACCGAAATGGACCCAGTCGCCGAATCCATGCGGCCAATAGATCGCGACGCGCTCGCCGCCGAGCCGCGAAAAATCGCCGTTTCGCTCGTCGAACGCACGTAGCGTCGCGCGCGGAAGGTTCGGAGCGATCGACGGATGGCGCGGAAAAAAATTAGCGAGCATCGAGCAGCGCGCCGAGACGCTCGCGAATCGTGGCGACGAAGCGTTGGGTGGAAAATGCCGCCGCATGCGCGCGAAGCCTCGCCGTATCGAAGCGCTCCTGGTCGAAGGCTCGCATCGCCTCCGCGAGATCTTGTGCGGTGGGGCGATCGAAGAACGTCCCCGTCGCTCCCTCGACGATGCTCTCGGTCGCACCGCCGGCGCGAAACGCGATACTCGGCGTTCCACTCGCGGCCGCCTCCAGCGGCATCAAACCGAAATCCTCAACTCCAGGAACGATCACGGCACGCGCGCGAGAGAGTTCGTCGGCGATCTCGCCGTCGCCGCGCTCGCCGAGAAAGCGTACCGGCGCTCCCTGCGCGCGACCTTCGAGTGCGGCGCGCATCGGCCCGTCGCCGACGATACGGAGCGGCAAACCCGACATACGCGCCGCATCGATGGCGAGATCGACGCGTTTGTACGGCAGCAGACGTGCGACGACGAGAAAGGCGTCGCCCGGCGTGCGAGGTTTGGAAAAGCGTTCGACATCGACCGGTGGGTGGAGGACGTCGAGGTGACGGCCGTAATAGCGCTCGGCACGTTGCGCCGTCGTGCGCGAGTTTGCAATCATTTCGGTCGGGCGTTGCGCCGCGCGCAAATCCCAGCGCACCAACGCTCCAACGAGCGGACGGGCGAGCATGCCGACGCCGAGCCCACCGACGTACGCATCGTAATCGAAAAGAAAGCGACTCACCGAATGGAGGTAACAGAGATGTACGCACCCCTTCGGGACGCGCACGCCTTTCGCCCACGCCGACGACGAACTGAGGATCGCGTCGTAGCCGGAGAAATCAAACCGCTCGAACGCGCTCGGATAAAACGGCGCGTACCATCGAAAATGCGAGCGTATCCACGGCATGCCGGAGAGCCAGGAACGGTGGATCGTCCGCCCGGCAAACCAATCGCCGGTCCGCGACTCGTCGTAAAATGCCGTATAGATCGGCGCGTCGGGGAATGCCGCGGCGAGCGTCGCGAAAACGCGCTCCGCTCCGCCGCGTTGATTGAGATAGTCGTGGACGAGTGCGAGCTTCAGGAGCCGCTTCCGTCGCTTCCCTGCACGACGGCGATAGTGGGATGCACGAGATAGCGCTTGGCGACGCGAGCGAGATCGGCGGGCGTCACCTTTGCGATCGCCGCAATCGTCCGCGCGACGGGATCGCCGGTGCCTCCGGCCGCGCGATAGATGCGTAGCAACCGTAACCGCACGCGCGGATCGCTTTCCTGCCGCGCGAAGTCGCCGATCGCCTGCGATTTTAAGCGATCGATGTTGCCGTGCAGTTTCCCCGAGCCGATCATCTGCGACAGCGCGAGCGCTCCGCCGATGAGTTGGTCGGGATGCCCGACCGCGCCCGATGCGTAGAGCAGGAGTTGTGGACGGCCGCCGAGCGAGCGATAGCGCGCGCCGTACGACCGGCTCAGGTAGTAAGCGTCGAGTCCCTTCGGCAGCCCCGCCGTCTCGGCGAGAATGCGTTTCATCAGCGCCGCTTCCACCAGCATCGCGGGGAAATCCGCAGAGGTCGGTTTCGGAGCGAGAAACGAGGCGACGATCAAGGTCGAGAGCGTCGGACGAGTCGTGCGCAAAATGAGGCTCGACGCGTCGAGAACGAGCGGCGGCGAACTCACGCTCGGCGACGTGCCGCCGGGCAGTGCGGCCGAAATGCGCGCGAGCGCGGCGCGAAGCCCCGGCGCGCGCTTACCGACGATCGTACTCGTGATATCGCCCCGACGATAATTCCAGAGATAGAACGCGCGAGCTTGCGCGATCGAAAGGTGTTGCACCGAGAAGGGGGTCCCATCGCGCGGCATCGCGAGATTCCCGGAGCGTGCGAGCGAGCGCCGCAGCATTTCGGTGGCGAGCTCCCAATTATTTTGCTGGCGCTCGGCGATACGATCGAGCAAGGCGCGCCGCGCCGCGGTCACCGCGGCGAGCGAAAAGTCCGGCGCATTCATCGCCACGGCCAAGACGTCGAGCAGCCTCGGCATCGCTTCGGGAAGCCCCGCGAGTTCGATCGCCACGCGGTCGTCGTGAACGTGGATTCCCAGCGCACCACCCTCGGATCGAATCGCCTCTTCGAGCGGCAGCGAGAGGCCCCCGACCTCGACCGGCGTCCGAGCGAGCAAGTGCGCGTCGAGGGCGGCGATACCGTTCTCGCTCTCGCGTTGACGGTCGAGCCCGGCGTGGAGGTCGATTTGCACGAACGTCACCGGCCGGACCGGCAACGCCTCGGAGAGCGCGCCGCTCTCCGCGCGGGCGCGGAACGGAACGGCGGCCAAGGATGCGGCGAATGCGAGCGTCAGCGCGATCGAAAAATAGCGTTTGGTCATGCGTTCTTTTCTGCGATGGCGGTCATGAGGATCGTGGTCGGACGTTCGAGATAGCGCCGCACTGCGGCCGCAACGCGATCGGGAGTTAAACGCGAGATGCTGCGCGCGTACTCTCCCCCCGGCAACCCCGGAGCGTATTCTGCGTCGCCCGATGCCGCATACCATCCGAGATTATCGGCGAGTCCCTGCGGCACGTCGATCGCCGACGCAATGTGAAAACGAAACGCGCGGAGCAAGCGGTCGAAGCGTGGGCGCGAGAGCGGCGCACGCAGGCGCGCGAGATCGTCGAGGAGTACGCCCTCCAACTTTTTTGGATCGTTCCCGACGCCGAAAATCGTGAAGACGCCGGTCCCTTGGAGCGTCACGAATCGTGCGACCGCCACGCCCCCGGCGGGGAGCGGAAGCGCCCGACCGAGTTGTTTGTCGAGCAGCGCCGAGGCGACGAAATCGAGTGCGGTGGCATCGTCGCGCGACGAGATCGGCGGGCCCGCAAACCCGATGGCGATCGCCGAACTCGAGCCCCGAACGGCTTGCGTTGCCGCGGATTGGGCCAGCGGCGAATCGATCGGCGCGTCGTATCCCGTGCGCCCGACCGCAGCTACTTGCTTTAGCAACGATGATTCGACCGCTCCGGCGAAGGAGAGGCTCGCGTTCCCCGGCCGGAAGGCGCGTTCGGCGTAACGTTGGACCTGCTGCAGATGAATCGCGTCGAGCGAGGATGCGGAGTTCGGATAGACCGGCACGTGCATCGGACCGTTCGAAAAAAGCGCGGCGAAGAGCCGCGTCTGCAATTCGTTTTCAATGTTGAAGCGTTCCTCGACGGCGCGCACGCTGGTTTCGTGACGCGCTTCGTCGAGCGACTTCGCGTCGATCGTTCCCGTAAAATAGGCCTCTGCCAACGCACGTACCGTCGACGAGGCCTCCGCTTTGGGAACCACGATGCTGATCCCGAGGAGGTTCGGCGATGGCTCGATTTCGATCGTGCCGCCGACGCTCTCGACGATCTCGCGAAGCGAGCGCCCACCAACGATCGGCGCGTCGGCGAGGGCGTGCGCGGCAAGATCGGCGATGCCGGGACTATCGAACGAGTAGCCACTCGCCGGGACGTGCAGCCAGAGACCGATCGCCGCAGTCGGCGAAGTGGGGTCGGCGGCGATAGAGTAGCTCGCGCCGCTCTGCAGATGTCCGAGCGCGATGGGGGTCTCGGCACGCGCACGAACGCCGCCAAGCGTCGGTAGGAGGATGGCGACCGCGAGGAGCGCGGGAGCGAGGCGCCTCACGCCGGCTCCGGCGAGATCGTCGGCGGAAGGCGATGCGCGTCGCCGCGATCTGCGGGGAGCCCGAGCGAGCGATCCGGTGGTTGCGGAGCCTCGGGCGCCACGTCGACCGCATCGCGGTCGTAGGGACGCCCCTCGACGATCGCGATGACCTCGTCGGCCTCGACGGTCTCGTGCTCCAGCAAGGAGGCCACCATGCGCTCCACTTTATCCCAATTCGCCGTGAGCAGCTGGCGCCCGCGTTCGTAACAGGTTTCGACGATACGCCGGACCTCCGAGTCGATTTTGCTCGCGACCTCTTCGGAGTAATTGCGCTCCTCGCCGAAATCGCGGCCGAGGAAGACCTGGTGCGCGCCGCGCCCGTATTGGATCGGGCCGAGATCGCTCATGCCGTACTGCGTGACCATGCGTCGCGCGAGTTGGGTCGCCTTTTCGAAATCGTTGCTCGCCCCGGTCGTCACGTCGCCGAATTGAATCTCCTCGGCGAGCCGCCCCCCGAGCGCCATCGTAATATCGGAGAGCAATTCCTCGCGCGTAACGCTGTGACGGTCGTCCTCGGGCAGCGACCACGTAATGCCGAGCTCCATTCCGCGCGGAATGATCGTGACTTTATGTATCGAATTGGATTTA
>JAJXXM010000371.1 GCA_021781095.1 bacterium | reverse complement strand
GTACTCTCGAGCGCCGGATACGGCTGGCTCGACGGAGCGATCGGCGCGGCGGTCGCCTTTACGGCGATCGCGCTCTTCACGTTTACCGCCGGGTTGCGCGGCACGGCGTGGGCGAGTTTGGTAAAGGACGGCTTGGTGCTCGCGGCCGTGCTCTTCGCGGGCATCGCCCTGCCGATCCACTTCTTCGGCTCGCTCGGCGGAATGTTCGCGCAACTCCAACGCACGAATGCCGCCCTGCTCACCCTTCCGACCGGCGACGCACCGTTCGGACAAGTGTGGTTCATAACGACGGTGTTGTTTACCGGCATCGGGTTTTATATGGGCCCGCATTCGATCGCCGCAACGTTCTCCGCGCGCAGCGACAACACGCTGCGGCGGAATGCCATGCTCCTGCCGCTCTACTCGATCGTGTTGATCGTCATCTTCTTCGCCGGCTATGCGGCGTTATTGCTGGTACCGGGGCTGCACGGGCACGCCGCCGACCAATCGTTTTTGCTCGTCATCGCGCGCTACTATCCGCCCTGGGTGATGGGCTTCGTCGCCGGCGCCGGAGCGCTCGCGGCGCTGGTGCCATCCTCGGCACTCATTTTAGCCTCGGCGGCGATCGTGGTGCGCAACATCGTGCGCCCGGCCTTCCCCGGCCGCATCGACGAGCGACACGAAACGTTGGCGATGCGCGTCGCGGTGATCGCGATCTCCGCAGCGGCGCTGCTTGCATGGTGGCTCGCCCCCGAGACGCTCGGATCGCTCTTGCTGGTGTACTACAGCGGCATCACGCAATTTTTGCCCGGGGTGGTCGGAGCGGCATTCGGTCTACGGCTGCGCGGCATCGCGGTGACGCTCGGCCTTGCGGCGGGCGTCGTGACTGCGGCGTTGCTGACCTACGTGCTCGCCCATCTCGGCTTCAATCCCGGTTTCGGCGGGCTCATCGCGAACCTGTTCGTCGTCGCGCTCGTCGAATGGCTCGCCCCAAAAACGAAGACGAGCCCGCCGATGGCGAACTCGTCTTTCGAAGCTCCTACGACCGATTAACGGTAGCTGGGAGCGCTCCGCTGCGACTGGAAGCAGTCGCGGCAGTACACGGGCTTATCGCCGCGCGGATTGAAGGGCACTTCGGCGACGCCGCCGCACCCGTTGCAGGTTGCGGTGAACATTTCGCGCTGGCGACCTGCGCCACCGCCCATGCCGGCACCACTGCCGCCGCCCGCACTGCCGCGCTGCGCTTTACGCGCTTGGCGACAATCCAGACACCGGTTGGGTTTATTCTGGAACCCTTTTTGTTCGTAAAACCGCTGTTCTCCAGCGGTAAACGCGAATTTGCTGCCGCAATCAACGCAGTTCAGCATTTCATCAACGTACACTAGACGAGACCTTTCCATTTCCTAGTAAGAACACGTTTCTTCGACTCGCCTGGTACGCCATGTAAAACCGGACCCGCGGACTTCGAAACCATTCGGGGAGTATCCCCGGCCGACACCATAGCACAAAAGAGGGCTCCTCTGCAATCGCCTCCCTCGGCGGCGAGTCGGTAGCCATGCCTTGCCTCCGTGGCCCGGTTCCACGGGCTTCCGCTACCCAAAAACCCGGGTGGGCGGGAAAGGCACCCCTTGGAATCAGAAAGGAGTTCGGCATGAACGTCCTCACCGCCATTGCCCGCATCGTTCTTGGAGCGCTGTTCGCCGTAGCCGGGGTAGCGGCGTTCCTCGTCACCGTGCCCCCGCCGATGGCGGGGCTCGCCGGAGCGTTTTCGGAGGTCTACTATCAGTCGCACTGGGCGATGTTCGTCGGTGCGATTCAACTCCTCATCGGCCTCGCTTTTCTCGCGAACCGCTTCGTTCCGCTCGCGCTGATCATGCTCGCGGGCTTTCTCTATAACAGCTTCGCATTCCACATCACGATGATGCCCGCGGGGCTACCCGGACCGGCGATCGTCGTCGTGCTCGGATATATCGTCGCTCGTCCGTATCGCAGCCTCTTCGCGCCGCTCTTCCGCGCCCGTTCGCAGCCGACGAATTTCGAGGCGTGACGCCCTTCGGTTCTAGGTTGCGCCGCCTCGGTGCGTCGCCATCTCGAACCATTCCTCGAAGATGTAGATCGGGCCCACGAGCAGATAAATAACGTTCTCGAGAAATTTCGGTTTGCTGCCTTCGAAGCGATGGCCGACGAGTTGGAAGCCCCAACCGATAACGAAGGCCGCCAAACCGATCTGCCAACCGAGATGCGATCCGAGCGCATAGAGAATCGCAAACGCGATCGCAGAGAGCAGCGTGCCGAGAAAATCGATCGTCGCATAATAAGCGAGCGTCGCGACGAGCAGCACGAGCGCGAGATCGATCGGCCCGAGCCGCAGCGTTCCGGTTATCGCGATCACACCCAGCACGATTGTCGGAATGCCGATGAAGTGGCAGAGCCGATTGCGCGGGTCGCGATGGTACGCGCCATATTCGCTAAAGAGTTCCGCTTTCGTCATAGCTCGCTCATGCGCCGTGCGGCGGAGGCGCCCCTCCCGGCGGTGGCGGCGGCGTGCGCCGCTCGATATAAAGCCCGATCGAAGGGGCGTAATTCAGCCCCGGAGGCGGTGCGCCTCCGAGCCCGCGCGCCTGCAATTGCGCGGCGGTCGCCGCCGCAACGTGGGCGCAGGCCATGAGCGCACCGAAATCGCCGAGATCGTTGGGGGTCAGCGCGAACCATCGCTTCGCTCCCGACCCGTGTGCGACGATCTGCCAGCGCGTCGATGGCGTTGCCGCCGTAAAATGCGCGTGCAGGTCGTCGAGGCTCTGTATCGCAACGTCGCGCAGAGCGGTGGTACACTGCGGCCCGGCGATCGCGGCGAATGGCTCTTTCGGGGCCTTTGCCGCGAGCGTGAAGACGCGGAAATTTTCTTTCCCGGGCTGCGGCTGCCGACGAATAAAGTACAGCCCGACCGTCGGCGAAAAGGTGATCTCGGGCCGGAAGAAACTCGCCGGCGGGGCTACGTAGAGCCCTCGCCCGGCGGCGGTCGCGGCATCGGTTCGATGGATCGTCGCGCAGGTAAAGAGCGCGCGAACGTCATCGATCTTCGTCGGAGCGATCGACACGGCGTATCCCGTCGCCAGCGGATGGTAGGTAAAGGTCACGCCCGCCGGCGAGGAAAGAACGATCGCCGCAGTGGGCGAGGCGGCGCGCGCCTTCTCCACCCGCGCGACCTGCGCGCGCAATGCATCGAGCACACCGCGCGCGACGCGCGCGCGGTCGGGCGTGCAGAACGCCGACGCCGCCAGTGCGTAGGGATCGCTCGGCGCCGCAGTCGGCAGCGCTGTAAAGCGCGCGAAGGGCCCGCGCCGCCGCGGCCCGCCGTGCGCGGGACTCGGGAGCGAAAGAACGGCGTGACGGCCGACCGCAAAGGAATAGGTGACGCTATAGGAGCGCGGAGCGAGCGGCCGTGCGATCGTCGGAACCTCCGTTCCCCCGAGGGTCGTGTATGGAACCGCGTACTTCGAACTCGCAAAGATTCCGGCGTACGCATCGGTGATGTTACTCGCCGCAATCGTCAGCGTACCGCGAGTGAATTGCACGTTCGCCGCCGCGTCGTAGGTGGTATAGGCGGGGAGGTTATTCGGATTGTTCGCCCCGGTGTACTGTGCGTCGGCGAGCCATTCCACCGCGGAATGGGGAGCGCGATAATCGAGCGTGAGCCCGGCGCGATGTAACGGCACGTTCGGCGCCTGCGCTCCCGAAATCGCAATGGCGTACGGGTTGCCGATCCGCGGATCGTTAGAGCGCAACGTCGTGGAGGTAATATCGACGAACGGTTCGGCGACGAGGTTCCCGATTTGCACGAATCCGGTGAGATCGGCGCCGGAATAGATGCGCGTGACGCCCCCAACCGGCGTGGCGAAATAGAGTTGCGATGCGGCGATCGGCGGCGCGCCGACGCCGCATCCCGATGCCGATGAATAGGCGCCCTCCACCTGCGCGAGATAGCTCGGCGAGAGCGTTCCGTCGGCGAGAAGAACGCTGCCGTTGACCTGGGTCGGCAGCACGACGCCGTTTTGCACCTGGCGATAGAGGGCGAGCGAGAGCGCGCTGCGCGCAAAGCGATGGGTGACGCTCGCGTTGAGCGAGGAGGAGGAACTCGCCCCGGGCTGATCCCCGGGAGCCGCCCCGTACCCGACGCTCGCGCTCCCCTGGCAATCGAACTGCAGCGACGCGGGATCGCTCAACGCGCGATTCCGGCCAAAATTCGGCGCGCTCCCCGAGAGCGCGTACGAGATCGCGTAGCTATCGTTCGCCGATGCGCGCCAGCTCGCACCGATGCTGCCCAGCGCGCTTCCGCCGCTAGAGCTCGCATGCGTCAGGCCCAGCGACGCATTGTACGTAAGGCGATCGTTCGCCCGAATGTGGTCGCTCAGCTGCAATGCGCCGTAACTGCCTTGCTGCTGCGCGCTATAGAACGCGGCGTTGCTTGCGACGAGCGGCGTCGAAACTTGCGAGGAGTTGGTATCGTATGCGAGGACCGAGAGCGTATGGTTGCGCATCGCGGGAAGTTCGGCGGAGAGGGTAAACCCGGTCGATCGCATCTGCATGCTACTTCCCGCCGGCGATGCGACGCCGTCGACGAAGCGATTCCGCAGGTCGAAAAGATTGCTGCCGACGGTGCCGTAGAGCGTCGCCGAGATTGCCGTGGCACCGCTTAAAAGCTGGTCGCCGAGCGAATAGAGCGAAAAACTCCCCGAGACGTCGTTCCCCGGACCGTAGCCGCACGGCAAGGCCGCGGTGACGCGCAGACAGAGCAGCCCGATACTGCGCGTCGAGTTGATAAAACTCGCTGCGAGCGTCTGATCGCCGGGAAGACGCAGGTTCGCCTTGAGCAGATCCCCGGCGACCCAGATGCCGCCGTCGTGGACGTAATCGAGTCCGCTCGCGTCGAGGTAGCGCATGCCGTCGGCGAGGCTCGGGTTCGTGCGCGTGGTACTCATCGCAGCGATCCCGAGATTTCCCAACGAACCGCTGATCCCCAACGACTCATTGTTGCGCCCGTTACTTCCCGTCGCGAGCGTGCCCTGGCTCTGCCAGGAGAGCGTCGGTTCGAGGGTTCGAAAATCGACGCCGCCGCCGAGCCCCCCGAGCTGCGGCCCGTGGTGCACCGATGCGCCGGTAAAAAGATCGCTCGCAAACATCCGCAGATCGCCCGCGCTTCCCGGCGCGTTGAGCGGAATGCCGTCGAGCGTCATCGCGGTCTGGCTTGCGTCGTGGCCGTCGAGCGAGATCGTCTGTGCGGCATCGGTGTCGTCGCCGCTCGAGGTAATGCTGACGCCCGAGAGTTTCGAGAGCGCATCAGCGAGATCGCCGGAGAGCTTACGCTGGGCGGAATGCGCGTCGATCGAGTTCGTGCTGATGCGCACGCTCGAAACCGAATGCACGACCGCGATCACCTGCAGGTCGCTGCTCGGAGCGAGCGCGACGTCGAGATTCACGCGCTCGCCGTCGAGTACCTCGAAGGGAGCGGAGGTAACGCCTCGATAGCCGCGCGCGAAGACGCGCGCGCGGTAGATCCCCGCCGGCGCCTCGGTAAAGGTGACGCTACCGGCGCTCGTCGCCACTTCGCTCGCCAGAATCGGGCCGTCGAGAACCACGCGCGCGAGCGCGACGGGGCTCTTCGTCTTTGCATCGGTCACCGTAATGGCGATCGTACCGCCCGAGCTTTGCGCGACGACCCAGGCGGGAACGAGGGCAGCAGCGAGCGCGAAAGCGATGGCGGAGAGAACGGCGCGATTCATCGCACCATCATCCCCGCTCGAACTTTATATTTGCTGAGGAACGCCGACCGACGATATGGGAGCGGCGGCGAGTTCGATCGTCACGCCGGTGCCGCGCCCCGGTGCACTCTCGATCTCGATGCTTCCACCCGCTCGTTCGACCGCGCGTTTCGCAATCGAGAGCCCGAGGCCGCTGCCGGTAATCTCGCCGCGTTGATCGCCGCGGTAGAAACGCTCGAAGGCGTGAAGGCGTTCGAGTTCGCTCATCCCGGGCCCCTCGTCACGAACGACGATGTGCACGCGGCCGTCTTCGCGCGAGCCGCGGAGGTGGATCGCCGCGTCGGGGGCGTATTTTAACGCATTCTCGACGACGTTCCAGAGCGCTTCGCCGATCTCGCGCGGATCGGCAAAGACGGCGAGCTCGCCGTCGACGCGATAATCGATATTGCGATGCTCGTCGAAACGGCGCGCGGCGTCGACTTGGTCGCGCAGCAATTGTGCGACGTCGATCCGCTCCGCAAGCGGCGCCGCCTCGGAATCGAGGCGCGAGAGGCGCACGAGCCGATCGATCAGGTTGCGCATGTGCTCCTTCTCGAGCGTCATCGTTCCCAAAATCTGTCGTGCGATCTTTTCGTCGTTCAACGCGCCGCGCCGCAGCACGTCGATATACCCGCTGATGACGGTTAGCGGCGTTCGTAATTCGTGGCCGGCATCGGCAACGAAACGCCGCATGCGGTCTTCGGTCGCGCGCCGCTCCTCCATCGCCTGGTGCACGTTCGCCGCAGCGTCGTTAAATGCGCCGGTGAGATTACCGATCTCGTCGCCGCCGCCCATGATAAAGGTGCGCGGGGTGTAATCGCCCTGTGCGAGCGACCGGAGCGCGGCCGCGACGTCGTCGAGCGGTCGCAAGGCTTCGCGCGCGAAGATGCGCCCGACGACGAAGGTTCCGAGAATCGCGAGGACGCCGATCGTGAGGACCGTTCGCCAGTAGGGAAAGAGCGCGACGAAGACCAGCGGCATCGACGGAACGAAAGCGACGTAGCCGCCTTGAACGACGGCGAGGCCGAATGGTTCGCGATGCTCGGGAAACGCGCCGGAAGGCTGGGGTGGGTGCAACCGATCGCGCCGGCGTTGCGCGATCATATGGGCGAGCAGCGGTGGATGGAGCGAAGGGTCTCCCGCGAGCAACTTTCCTTGCTCGTCGAAGACCGCGACATCGAGCCCGATCCCGGAGAGTTCGCGAATCATCCGCGGCGCGGCGCTCTTGAGCGTTTGTCCGTCACGTTGGGCCGTTTCGGCGAGGAAGCGTGCCTCGTCGTGTTTGGCGACGATAATATCGTGGGTGAACTGCGAGAGTTCGAAGACCAACGCGATCGAAGAGGCGACGATCACCAGCAGTACGACGACGGCGAGCATCGTCGCGTAGAGGGAGGCGAGGCGAACGGCGAGCGAACCGCGCCCGGTCATACGTTACTTAAACCGTACCCGACGCCGCGAACCGTGCGGAGAAACGAGGTGCTCGACCCCGCCCGATCCACTTTCGCTCGTAAATACGAAATATACGTTTCGACGATATTGGGGCCGCCCTCGAAATCGTGCCCCCAGACGAGTTCGAGCAAGTGCTCCTTACTGAAGATGCGTCGAGGGTCGCGCATAAACACGGCGAGCAGATCGAACTCGCGTTGCGTTAATTCGATTCGTTCGCTGCCGCGACGGAGCTCGCGCGATCCAAGATCGAGCGCGAGATCGTTCCAACGGATCTGCTCGTCCTCGTGAATCTGCGGACGCCGCAAGTGGGCCTGCAGCCGCGCGATGAGTTCCTCGAACAAGAAGGGCTTCACGACGTAGTCGTCCGCCCCCGAACCCAACGTCTTGAGCTTATCGTCAAGATCGCCCTTCGCGGTCAGCATGAGGATCGGCGCCTGCGTGATGTTTCGCAGCATCGGCACCAGCGTTACGCCGTCGATCTTCGGCATCATAATATCGAGGAGAATCGCATCGGGATTGAACGAGCGCACCAAATCGAGCGCGGCCTGACCATCCGACGCGCTCTTGACCTCGTAGCCTTCTTGCGTGAGGCCGAGCTCGATCATCTCGCGCAGCATCCGGTCGTCGTCGACGACGGCAATCTTGGCGTGTTGTTGCATAGCTATCATGGCTCTTGCGCAAGTATCACGCCGCATCCTGGGCCGACGCTGA
>JAJXXM010000177.1 GCA_021781095.1 bacterium | reverse complement strand
CACATGTTTTCTTGACCCACGCACCGGGATGTACGACATGGCGCTGAATCCGAAGAACTCGCGCGAGATTCTCGCCGGAGCGTGGACGATGCATCGAACGGGCTGGAGCCTACAGAGCGGCGGCCCGCTCGACGGACTCTATCGTTCGATCGATGGCGGCGCGACCTGGCAGCGCGTCCAAGCCCCGGGGTTGCCGAAAGGGCCGCTCGGCCGCATCGCCGTTGCTTTCGCGCCTTCGAACCCGTTGCGGATCTACGCATTGCTGCAATCGCCGCACGGTTTGCTGTGGCGTTCGAGCGATGGAGGGAGGCGTTGGCGCAACGTTAGCAACGATTCGACGATCGACGAACGCCCATTTTATTTCACGCATCTCACCGTCGACCCGAAAAACGAGAATCATCTGTGGTCTGCATCCGTGCATCTTACCGAGAGCACCGACGGCGGCGTGCGCTGGCATATCACCGGTCGTGGAACGCACGGCGACCATCATGACATGTGGATCTCCGGTGACGGCCTCCGTCTGCTCGAGGCCGACGATGGCGGCCTCGCGATGAGTAACGACGGCGGCAAACGCTGGACGTGGCGAAGGGTCCTGCCGATCTCGCAACTCTATAGCGTCGGCGTCGGCGCCGGATGGAATTATCGCGCCTGCGTTCCGTTACAAGATAACGGCATCTATTGCGCGCACGTCGCGATGCCCGATCCCTCGGGATTCTCGTCGAGCGCGTGGCGCAGCGTCGGCGGCGGCGACGGAACGGCGGCCTATCCCGATCCAAGCGACCCGAAACGTATTTGGACGACCTCGGCCGGCGGGAACTACGACACCACGTTAAACTCGGTCGATCTCGCGACCGGTGAAACGCGCGATCTCTCGCCCTACCTCCGCGATCAGAACGTCGTTCCGCCTTCGGAGCTGCGTTATCGCTTTAATTGGGAGACGCCGCTCGCCTTCGATCCTTTCAATCCGCATCGAGTCTTTACCGCGGGCAACGTACTCTTTTCCACGACGGATCGCGGGCAGCACTGGAGCGTACTGAGCCCCGATCTCACCCTGCACGATCTCGCGCACGAGAAGATGACCGGTGGCATCACGCTCGATGGTACCGGCGCGGAGACCTCCGATACGATTCTCACGATCGCGCCTTCGACGCTGCGGCGCGGAGAAATATGGATCGGCACCGACGACGGGCTCGTGCAACTGACGCGCGACGGCGGAAAACATTGGCAGAACGTGACGCCGCCCGATGCGATCCACTACGCACGTTTTGCTTCCATCGCGCTCTCACCGCGTCGACCGGGAACGGCGTACGCCGTCGAGGACGCGCACATGGTCGGTGACGCGCATCCCTATGTCTTTTACACCGAGGATTACGGCGCGCATTGGCAGCGCATCGATCGCGGCCTGCCCATCGAATCGGCACGCTGCATTACGGTCGATCCGCGAACGCCGGGCCTGCTCTATCTCGGGATGGAGCGCGGAATCGAAGCCTCCTGGGATCGCGGTGCACGGTGGACGCGCATCAACGACGCGATGCCGCCGGTATCGGTGCGCGCGATCGTGGTGCAACCGCAACGCAACGATCTCCTCGTCGCCACGCACGGCCGCGGGCTCTATATCCTCGACGATGCCGCGGCACTCCAGGGCCTCGCGCGCGCGCAGCGGGCCGGGGCGGCATTCTTTGCGCCTCGCACGGCGTATCTCCTGAATGAAAATTCGTGGTGGAACACGCGTGCAGACGGTGAATCCGCGCCCTACGGCGCAATATTCTCCTACTACCAAACAGATCCGAGCCGGAACGCCCCGCGCATCGATATTCTCGATGCGCGAGGACGCGTCGTCCGACATCTCCACGATCTGCCGAATCGCGCGGGGATCGGCCGGATCGTGTGGGATCTCAGCGAGGATCCGCCGATTCCCTGGAAGAGCGCACCGCGTTGGAACCGCGGCTACTCCGGCGGTGCCGCCGTCGTACCGGGGATCTACACCGCACGACTCACCCTCGACGGACGGAGCTTTACGCGCCGTTTCACCGTCGCTGCCGATCCGCGGATGCACGCGCCGATCGCTGCGTACCGTGCGGCGCAACGGGCGACGCGGCGAGCGTTTGCGATGCTCTCGTCGATCGACGCGGCGCTCAACGCGCTCGATGCGCGGGAGGCGGTGATTCGCCGGCAACCGCCGAGCGCGCGGCGTTCGGCACTGCTCGCTCGGCTCGCGCTCCTGCGCGCGAGCCTCACCTCGAGCCCGCATGCCGACCAGGACGATGATTTCTTGCGCGATCGAATCCGCGAGCGCGTGCAAACCGAGATCGGTTCGTTGCAGAGCGCGCCGGTCTCCCCGACCGCAGAGCAGTTGCGCGAGAACGACGTCTTGGCGAAGGTGACGGCGCGGCGCGTCCGCGCGGTTATGGCGTGGCTATCGGGCGCGGCGTCCCCATAAGCGCGGGATCGGGTGCGCTCGATGGAAACGTGAACTCATCGTAGCGCGTCACCGCGCGAACGTTGAATGAAAACCCGAGTGCGTGTTCGGTCGCCGAAAAGACGCCGCGCACGACGACCCAATAGCCGTCGACGCTCCGATAGGTGAGGCCGATGCGCATGTCGCTGCGGCTATCGCTCAGCACGATGTGCTGCGGGAGGCCGGTCGTCGGATCGACCTGCACGTCGCTGGGATACATCCCGGTGTCCAGCGGCGTCGGAGCGATGATGATATGGAGTGCCTCGGGCGTCGAGTCGGGAGCGTAGCTGGGATCGAGAAAGCTGATATACGGAACGAGCATATCCGTGCCGGGATCGGGTGCCGGAATCGGAAAAACGATCGGCGCTCCGCGTCTGAGCGTAATCGTGATGGCTTTCAGATTTGCGTAATACGAAAACGTGAAACTCGAAAACGGATCGAAATAGGGAATGATGGGAAAGGCCTCGCCAATGCGCGTCGCGCCGTGTGGAAGGTCGTGCATGATCGCGTAATTATCGGCGTTTCGGACCTCGACGCTGCGATCGATCTCCTGCGAACGCCCGAGCGAGGGAACGCTGACGCTGGTTCGCTCGCGATAGGTGATATAGGCCGGCGGCCGCGCGCTATAGGCGGCGGCCGTGCGGTTTACGAGAAGCGCGAGCGCGAGGTCGGCACCGATCATCACCGGGCTCTTCGGCAGAGGAGCCGTGCCTTCCGGTACCGCACTTCCCTCCTCGTGAATAGAGAGGATCGAAGTGCCCTCAACCGTCGCGTGATCGAATGGCGGAGAGCGATTCATCGTCGCCCCGAACTCGGTTTTCACGAGCTCGAAACGCAAGCGTTGATCGAACGCGAACTCGATGCACTGGGCATCGAACACCGGCGTGCCGCGCGCACCGGAGTGGTCGGCGTGATTCGCGGGGCGCTCGCAGGGCGCACGGTCGCGCTGCGCGCCGATATGGATGCGCTTCCGATCGCCGAACGAACCGGGCTCCCGTTTGCATCGGAGATTCCCGATGCGATGCACGCGTGCGGTCACGATGCCCACGTGGCGATGCTGCTCGGTGCGGCGACGCTGTTGCAAGCGCAGCGTGCGACCTTGCACGGAAACGTCGTGCTGCTCTTCCAACCGGCAGAAGAAGGGCCCGGGGGAGCGGAGCCGATGATCGCGGAGGGCGCGCTGGAGAATCCGCGCGTCGATTGCGCGGCGATGCTGCACGTCGACGTGCGCTTATCGACCGGGACCATCGGCGTGACCCCCGGCCCGGTGAACGCATCGGCCGATGAGTTTACCTTACGCATCGTCGGGCGCGGCGGACACGGCGCTTATCCGCACACCGGCGTCGATGCGATCGTCGCCGCCTCGGCGGTGGTAGGCGCGCTGCAGAGCATCGTGTCGCGTGAGATCGATCCCCTTGCAGGTGCGGTCGTAACGATTGGGACGATTGCGGGCGGATATCGCAATAATGCGCTCGCCGATGAAGTGGTGATGACCGGAACCCTGCGCGCGCACGATCCCGCGATACGCGATGCACTCGCGGCGCGCGTGGAACGGATCGCGCATTCGGTCGCCGAGGGATATGGAGCGCGCGGCGTGCTCGAACTGCGTCGCGGCTATCCGCCGGTGGTGAATAACGGCGAGATCGCACGCGGATTCGCGCCGATCCTCGCCCGCGAGGCCGGCGTCTCGGTCGTCGAGGCTGCGCCGACGATGGGCGGCGAAGATTTTGCCTATATCGCGCTCGCGGTACCGGCATTGCAGATGCGCCTCGGTATCCGCAACGAGGAAATCGGCGCGGTGCGTTCGGGGCATAGCGCGGAGTTCGTGCTCGATGAAGCAGCGCTCCCGCACGGGGTCGACGCGCTCGTTACGTTCGCCCGGACGATGGGTTCGGGTGCACTTCCGTTGCCCGGAAAACCCAACCCGTAGTATCTGCGACAAAAGCAGGTACTACAAAATGTGCCTCCGAAGCGTTGCGCCATGGACGTCTATCGGAGCGAAGACCTGCCGCGGGGCTGCGCGCACTTCGAGGCCGCGATCGATCTCCCGGCAATTCCTGAAGAAGCCTTTGCGCTGCTCTGCACGGTCGAGAAATGGCCGGCCTGGCTCCCGTTGGTCCGCAGCGCCCAGCGGCAGCGCGAGGGCGCGCTCGCGCTCGGCGATGAGGTGCTGCTTCGCCTCGGCGAGCCGCGCGACGAGGAGCAACTCTTCGAGGTGCGGCGCCTGGTCACCAATTATTGCCTCACGCTGGTCGGCGCCTATTCAACGCGACGTCGGATCGATTTTCGGCTCGAGCGGCAGAGCAATCGGGCGCGCTTGCGGATGGCCTGGCTCTATCCGACCTACCATGGGGCGATGGGAAGCGCGGTCGACCGCTTGCTGCGCGGGCGCGCGGTCGCCGGCATGCTCGATCGAGCGACGATGCAGTTTCGGGGCCTGCTGGAGGCGCATCTCGTCGCTTAGCAGTCGTTGACCTGGAGTGCCAAAACCGCTAGAATCGATCTATGCCGCTCTATGATTATCGCTGTTCCGCCTGTGGCGCCGTACGCGAGGTTCGCCACGGATTCGACGAGCGCGTGAGCGACCCGTGCGCCGCCTGCGGTGGGGAGCTCGTGCGCGTTTTCAACCCCGCGCCGATTCTGTTCAAGGGATCGGGATTTTACGTGACCGACTCGCGCCCATCGAGCGGCGGCTCGGAGAGTACCGGTTCCTCGGAGAGCAGCAGCTCGTCGAGCGCCTCCTCCGAGAGCGCGGCCTGAGCGATCTCCTAGACGGGCGGTTCGCCCGTCCCTGAATCGGGAGGCTCCCATTGCCAGCCAACCCCCGTGCCCGGCGCTCCTGGAGCCCCGGGTTGTTGCGGCATGGCAAATGGCGGCGGAAAGGGCGCCCCGAAGGGCGGCTGAGCCTCGGCGCCCGGGGGAGGGGCCTGAGTCGGCCCAAATCCGGTTCCGGGGGGTGGCGTAAAACTCGGCGGCGGCACGAACGTTGGCGGCGGCACGAAGCTTGGCGGAGGAACGAATGCCGGGGGCTCCGGAGCGAAGCCCGGTGGAACGCCGGGCGGGCGAACGCCCGGCGTCTCTGCCGATGCGGGGGGCGGCGGAAGCGGCGGGAACTCGTAGCCGTTCTCCGGTGAGACGCGTGCTTCGGGCGCGGTCGTGGCATCGATGCGCTGCTCTCGTGACGCGGCTGCTCGGGCGGCGGTCGCCGCCAACTGCTCCTCGAGGAGCGGCGGGCGCGCGGTAAAGAGCGGTGCCGGAAGGTCGCCGACCGCGGCCCCGACGAGCACGTTGCGCACCGGCGGCAGAATCTGTGCGTCGGAGCGTCGGGCGATCGCGCGAAGCTCCTCGATAATGTCGTCGGGTGCGGCTTCGGCCTTCATCGTGTCGAGAAGCAATTCGACGGTGTCGCGGAGATATTGCGGCGGCGGAACCTTTGCAAATGCGAAGGTATGCTGGGCGAGCTCGGCTTCGACGCCCTGCAACAAGCGTTTCCAATGATCGATATTTTGGTAGCGTTCGAAGAGCCCGGCTGAGCGTTTCGCTTGGGAATAGAGCGAGGCGATGCGCTTTCCTAACGGGTCGGAGGGCGGAGCGGGTTCGACGATTGCAACGCGAGCCGCAACGCGTGCGAGCTCGCCGAGAATCTGCGAATGGAAGAGCGGATCGACCTCGTGAAGATAGTGGTACGCCAATCCGAGATCGAAGCTGCTATCCCGCGCCGGTATCACGGAGGTGCTTCCACGCAGCAGCGTCGCACCGATATCGGCATACGCCGCAATCGCCTCGTCGCGCGATTCGATCACGGTAACGATCGCGCCGCGTTCGAGTGCGGCGCGTACCGCGCGCGCTTCGTCTCCGTAGCCGCAAATTAAAACGCGCTCGCCCTCGCGAACCGCAATTGCATCCCAGATTAGTGCTTCGATGTAGCGCGCTTCGGCCTCGAACTCCTTGACGGAGTACACGTAATCGGAGATCTCCATCATACGCTCGCCCGTTCGAGGCGCTCGAAAAAATCGGGAAAACTCACGTCGACCGCATCGACGGAATCGAGTTCCACCGGGCCCGCCGCACAGCCCAAGATCGCCGCCGCCATTTGAATGCGGTGGTCGTCATGCGTTTCGACGAGGCTTCCCGAGGGTGTGGGCGAGCCGCCATCTATTGCGATGCCGTTCGGAAGATCTTCGGCGCTCACGCCGACCGCTGCCAGCAAGCGATGGATCGCCGCGAGCCGATCGGATTCTTTGCTGCGGAGGTCGCGCACGCCGGAGATCGTGCTGCGACCGCTCGCAAACGCCGCCGCAATTGCGAGGAGCGGCAGTTCGTCGATCGCTCGGAGCGCGCTCTGTGCGTCGACGCTCGTCGCTCGCAGCGCTGCGTGTTCGACAAAGAGATCGCCGACGGGTTCGCCGCTCCATTCGCGAAGGTTCCGTCGTTCGATGCGGGCACCCATCGCGTCGAGCACGTCGAGGAGCCCCGTGCGCGTGGAATTGAGATTGACGTCGCGTATCGTGATCGCGCTTCCCGGCGCGAGCGTCGCACCGACGACGAAAAATGCCGCCGCCGAAAAATCACCGGGTACGACGATCTCGCCACCGCCGCGCACGGCAGGGCGATAAAAATCGATTTCGCGGCCATCCCAGCGTATGCCGGCATCCATCGATGCGAGCAGCCGCTCGGTATGGTCGCGCGTTTCGCGATCCCCGGAGATCTTGAGCGCTCGGCCGGAGAAGAGCGCGGCGAAAAGTAGCGCCGATTTTATTTGTGCTGAGGGATGAACGAGAATCAGGTGCGCGGAGCGCTCCTCCGATGCCCCGTCGATGGAGATCGGCAGCGTGCCTTCGGTGGTGTGAATGCGCGCGCCGAGCGCCCGCAGATGAGCGGCGACCGGCTCCATCGGGCGACGCGAGAGCGATGCATCGCCGATGAATTGCGCGCGGAACCCCGCGCCCGTACAGAGGCCGAGCATCATGCGCACGGTCGAGCCCGAATTCATCGCATCGATCGCAGCGACCGGATCGTGTAACGTGCCTCCGCGCACGACGAGCGTATCCCCGTCGGCCGCGAGATCGACGCCGAGCGCTCGGAGCGCCTCGGCGGTCGCGCGAACGTCTCGCCCGGCATTGAGGTGGCTGATACGCGTCGGCTCCGCGGAAGCCGAGGCGATGATGAGCGCGCGATGCGAGACCGATTTATCACCGGGCAGCGAGATATCGCCGCGAAGGGACCGGGGTTCGAAGCGGGGTGCGCGCAAGAGCATGGACGCAGTACCTTCCACATTCGCGCGCGGCGTTCCGGCAGGTAGGCGTCCGAAGAGCGTTGGTGGGGAAGGTGGGACTCGAACCCACATGAGTTGCCTCGGCCGCTTTTGAGGCGGCTGCGTCTGCCATTCCGCCACTTCCCCGCGTGAATCGGCAGGGCCCTTGGTTCGCGCCGCGCTACGGCGCTCCTGGAAGGGCGATATCGATCTCGGCATGCCCTCGGTACTGCAGGACGACGAGCCGGCTCCCCGGCGGGCTCGTCGCCGATCGAA
>JAJXXM010000233.1 GCA_021781095.1 bacterium | reverse complement strand
GGCAAAATGAAGCTCGACCGCTTCGCGAAAGTCGAGCAGCGCATCGAGGATATCTCGGGTCGTCGGTTCGTCGTTCATCGCGCTATCGTCGCCTATCATCGTTGCCGCAGTATTGCTATCCGCCTGCGACCCAGCGAGCGAAGAGAAAGGCGACCCCCGATGCGACGCCACCGATTGCGAGCGTCTGAAGAGCGGCGAGCCAGGGAGCTATGCCGGTCAGCCTGCCCTTGACCGCGCCGAAGATCGCCAACGCAATTCCGGTCAGCAGCGCCGAGACGGCGAAGGCTTCGTTCGACTGGGGGATCAGCGCGTACGGTGCGAGCGGGATCACGCCGCCGACGACGTACGAGAGCCCGATCGTGATGCCGGAGAGAATGGCACGATGCTTCTCCGGGCGTTCCAAACCGAGTTCGAAGCGCATCATAAATTCCACCCAGCGCTCGCGATCCGAACAGATGGTATCGACCGTTTGTTGCAACAACTCGTCGCTCAAACCATAGTGGGAGAGCACCTCGGCGACCTCGGCTCGCTCGGTCTCGGGAAGATGCTCTGCTTCGTAATACTCGCGTGCCAGCTCGTTTTCGTAGTGATCTCGATCCGTTCGCGTGGCGAGATAACCACCGAGCCCCATCGAGATACCGCCGGCGGCGAGTTCTGCGACCCCCGCGGTAACGACGATATGCGATGCAGCGAGCGCTCCCGCGATGCCGGCGGCGAGCGCAAACGGCACGGTCAGTCCGTCGGACATCCCGATGACGACATCGCGCAACGTCGCAGTCGACGAAAGGTGACGCTCGGGGTGTTCGGGTTTAGAGAGCATGGCCGCCCGCTTGGCGTCGGCGTTCGCCGTCGCCTGCCGATGAGGCACGCCGAAATTCGCGACGACCGAACCCGTGACACGCTGCCCTTTTCTCGCTTGACGCCCGGGCAATACTATGAGAGAAGCAGAACGAGAGGCTCGTGCCGCTCGAAGGACGACGCGAAGAATGACGGCTGCGTTCCCCACGTACGAGGCGATGATCGCCGCACTCAAGCTCGCGCACGCCGCGCCGCTTCCGCTCGCGGTCGCCGATGCAGGCGAACGCCACGTGCTCGAAGCCGCGTGCGAGGCGCGCCGCGCCGGGCTGATCGAACCGATCTTCGTCGGCGATCCCGTCGCTATCGGCGCGTACGTACGCGAACGCGGCGAGCGCGACGTGCGCATCGTTCCCGCAGAGCATGAAGCCGATGCAGCCGAGCGGAGCGTCGATGAAGTCCTTTCGGGGAGAGCACGCGCGTTGATGAAGGGACATCTCCATACCGATACGTTTTTACACCCGATCCTCGCCGCATTACGCACGACGCAGCGTCTATCGCACGTCTTCGTCATCGAAATGCAGCGCTATGGAAAGCCGCTCTTGCTCACCGACGGCGCGATGAACGTCGCGCCCGATCTCGCCATGAAGGCGGCGCTTCTGAACAACGTCGTCGCATTTGCCGTCGCGATGGGGCTTCCAGCGCCGAAGGTCGCACTGCTCTCCGCGGTCGAGACCGTGAAAGCGACGATTCCGTCGACGCTCGATGCGGCGGGGTTGGTCGAGATGGCTGCAAAGGGAGCGTTCGCCCCCGCAATCGTCGCCGGCCCGCTCGCCTTCGATTGCGTGCTCTCGCGCGAAGCGAGTGCCGTGAAGGGATTGAGCGGGCCGGTGCCCGGTGACGCGGATATCGTCCTCGTCCCCGAGATCGTCGCCGGAAACGCCGTCGCCAAGGCGTTGGAGTACGGCGCCGGCGCGACACTCGCGGGAATCGTTCTCGGCGCCCGCGTGCCCGTCGTGCTCACCTCGCGTGCCGATTCGCTGCAAACGCGCATGCACTCGATCGCCTTAGCGGCCTATCACTACCACCGCTCCACCGCCCCGGCGGAACGCGCGGAGAGCGCGCGGTGACGCAGTGGAGCGCCGGGCTCACCTCGGTCGAGGCGCAAGCGCGCCTCGCTCGCGACGGTCCGAACGAGATCGCGCCGATTCGTCCCCATCCGTTCGTCGATCTCCTACGAAAATTCTGGGCGCCGATTCCTTGGCTGCTTGAGGGGAGCATCGCGCTCGCTCTTGCGACCGGTCGAACGCAAGATGCCGCCGCCGTCGCGTTTTTGCTCGTTTTCAACGTCCTTTTAGCGTTCGCCCAAGAACGCCGCGCGCAACACGCGCTCGATCTCCTGCGCGCGCGCATCGTCGTCCATGCTAAAGCGTTACGCGACGGCACATGGGGAAGGCTCGCATCGCGCGAGCTCGTCGTCGACGATCTCGTTCGACTCGTGGTCGGCGATGTCGTACCCGCCGATATGTGTATCGACGAAGGGGAGGTCCAGGTCGATCGTTCGGTGCTTACCGGCGAATCCGTCCCCGAAGAAGTGGGAGCGACGGAGTGCGTCTATGCCGGATCGACCATCACGCGCGGCGATGCAACCGGACACGTCGTCGCAACGGGCGAGCGCACGAAGTTCGGAAAGACCGCCGGACTCATGCGCGATATTCAGAGCATCGGCAGCGTGCAGCGCCTGGTCTTGGGCATCGTTCGCTCGCTTGCGATCGCCGGCGCCGTCGTCGTGCTCGGCGTCTCGGCATTCGCGCTCTCGCAGCAGATAGCGCGACCGGAGATCGTCGTCTTTGCATTCGTGGTCATGCTCGCTGCAATACCGGTCGCATTACCCGCCGCGTTTACGCTCGCGACGGCGTTGGGGGCGCTCGAACTCTCGCGCAACGGCGTACTCGTAACGCACCTGACGGCGATGGAGGACGCCGCATCGATGGACGTCCTCTGTTGCGATAAAACGGGAACGCTCACCCTCAACGCGATTCGCGTCGACCGGACGACGCCGTACACGCCGTACACCCGCGAGGAACTCTTGCGTTTTGCGGCTGCAACCTGCGACGCTGCCGGACAAGACCCCATCGATCTTGCGATCCTCGCGGCGGCTCCCGCGCATGCTGCGAGCGATCCGCAGGTCGAACGCTTGATACCATTCGATCCGCAGACGAAAAGCGCACAGGCGATCGTTCGGCTCCCCGACGGAACGCACGCGGTCCTCGCGAAGGGAGCGCCGAGTTTTCTCGGCGTACCCTTCCCTTCGATCGACGACCTTGCGGCAAAGGGGGAACGCGCGATCGGCGTCACGATCGCACGGAACGCCGTTACGCTCGCCGTCGGTGCGATCGGTCTCGCCGACCCGCCGCGCCCCGATGCAGCGCAACTCGTCGCCGCCATCGCCGAGCGAGGCGTCGAGCTGCGTATGATCACCGGCGACGGCCCGGAAACCGCATTGCACGTAGCGGCGGAGATCGGCATACCGTCGGTTTCGGTCGACGCCTCCGTTTTTCCCGATCAAAAACTCCAGATCGTGCAACGCGAACAGAAAAAGGGACGTATCGTCGGCATGACCGGCGACGGCGTGAATGACGCGCCGTCGTTGCGAGCGGCGAACGTCGGCATCGCGGTCTCTAACGCTACCGACGTTGCAAAGGCCGCTGCGAGCGTTATTCTCACGCAGCCCGGCCTCGTGGGAGTGCTCTCCGCAATCGATACGAGCCGAAAAATATATCAGCGTATGCTGACGTACGTCGTGGCAAAAATCGTAAAATACTTTGAAATCGTTTTCGTCACCAGCGTAGGTTTCTTCATTTTTCGGCATTTCGTGCTCTCGCCGACGCTCATGGTGGCACTCTTAATTCTCAACGACTTCGCATCGCTCTCTATTGCCACCGATCGCGTCGCCCCCTCTCGCGGCTTCGATGCCTGGCGCATCGGTCGTTTGGTAGCCGCAGCAGCCTCGCTCGCGCTCTTTACCGCGGGAGCGATCGTCGCGCTAACCATCTTCGAACGGAACACCGCCCATCTCGACCT
Organism: bacterium; assembly: GCA_021781095.1. The sequence continues at coordinate 4,191 of JAJXXM010000233.1, read as the reverse complement.
CGCCCAGCTCCGGGGGCTCACATTTTTTGCGATGGTAGGAATGGGCCAGATCGCGCTGCTCGCTCTCCGAGAACGAGATGCGGTCTTTCACGAGCCTCCATCGCGCTTCTTGCTAGGAGCGGTCGGCTTTGCAATTTTCGCGGCGGCCGCGATGGCGTTTTTCGGCGTGCTCATGCCGCCGTTGCCGCCCGTCGTGGTCGGGGAGAGCCTCGCGCTCATCTTTATCGTAGGCGCCATCCTGCTGGCTATAAAGCTGCCGATCTACCATGCCTTCGGCTTCGGTCGGGACGCCTCCGTACCGAGTCCGCTGAAAGGAACTTCATGAGCTTTTCCAAGGCTTTTCTCGAGGACGCGCTCGACGCTGCCGAGATCGCCGCCATCGACGCCTACTGGCGGGCGGCGAATTATCTGAGCATCGGGCAGATATACCTCCTCGACAATCCGCTCCTTCGCGAACCGCTACGCCTCGATCATATAAAAAAGCGCCTGCTCGGCCATTGGGGAACTTCCCCGGGACTGAATTTCATCTACGCACACATGAATCGTCTCATCAGGCGCCACGATCTCGATGCGATCTTCATTACGGGCCCCGGCCACGGCGGGCCGGCGGTCGTCGCAAATGCCTATCTCGAGGGAACCTATACCGAACGCTATCCGGCGATTACCCGCGATGCCGAGGGCCTGCGCAAGCTCTTTCGCCAGTTTTCTTTTCCCGGAGGGATCCCTAGCCACGCTTCACCCGATGCTCCCGGATCGATTCACGAAGGCGGCGAACTCGGCTATAGCCTCCTCCACGCCTTCGGCGCCGCCTTCGACAACCCGAATCTCTTCGTCTGTTGCGTCATCGGCGACGGCGAAGCGGAGACTGGTGCGCTCGCTACGAGCTGGCACGGAAATAAATTCCTCAATCCCGTTCGTGACGGCGCCGTTCTTCCGATCCTTCACCTCAACGGCTATAAGCTTTCAGGGCCGACGGTGCTCGCGCGAATCGGTGATGACGAGCTGTGCATGCTGTTGCGCGGATACGGCTACGAACCGGAGATCGTCGCCGGCGACGACCCGCAGGTAATGCACGGCGAACTTGCGCGCGCGCTCGAACGCGCGCTCGCACGGATCCGTCACATTCAAAGCACGACGCGAACGCACGGCTTCAGCGAACGCCCCGCGTGGCCGGCGATCGTCCTGAAAACACCGAAGGGGTGGACCGGGCCGAAATTCGTCGACGGCATTCCGATTGAAGGAACGCAGCGCGCGCACCAAATTCCCATCGGCGATTTCGAAAAGCGTCCCGAGCATCTCGCGCAGTTCGAAGCGTGGATGCGTTCGTATCGTCCCGAGGAGCTCTTCGACGGATCGGGTACGCTGCGCGCCGAAATCGCAACGCTCGCACCACAGGGCGAGCGCCGAATGAGTGCAAATCCGCACGCCAACGGCGGAGAACTCCTGCGCCCGCTGATCCTTCCCGAGTTCCGCAGCTATGCAGTCGCGGTTCCGTCACCCGGGGAAGCGCTCGGCGAGGCGACGCGAACGCTCGGCGGGTTCGTACGCGACGTCCTCCGTGCGAACCCAACGACGATGCGCTTGTTCGCGCCCGATGAAACGGCATCGAACCGACTGGAGGCAGTCTTTGAGGCGACCGAACGCTGTTCGACCGCGCTCGTCATGCCCGGCGACGATCGCGTATCTCCCGACGGGCGCGTCATGGAAATGCTCAGCGAACATGCCTGCCAGGGCTGGCTGGAGGGGTATCTTCTCACCGGACGGCACGGACTCTTTACGAGCTACGAAGCGTTCGTTCACGTCATCGATTCGATGTTCAACCAACATGCGAAATGGATCGAAGCCTGTAAAGCGATTCCATGGCGACGTCCGATCGCCTCGCTCAATTATCTCATTACGTCGCACGTCTGGCGACAGGACCATAACGGCTTCACGCACCAGGACCCGGGCTTTCTCGATATCGTCATGAACAAATCGGGAACCGTGACGCGCGTCTATCTCCCGCCCGATGCGAATACCTTGCTCTCGGTTATGGACCATTGTTTGCGCAGCACGAACTATATCAACGTCGTGATCGCCGGGAAACAGCCCGAGCCGCAATGGCTCGATATCGAGGCTGCCGTCACGCACTGCACCCAAGGGCTCGGCATTTGGGAGTGGGCGAGCAACGACGACGGAGAGAACCCCGATGTCGTCATGGCGTGCGCGGGCGACGTGCCGACGCTCGAAACGCTCGCCGCAGTCGATTTTCTTCGCGAGCACCTTCCCGAGATGCGCGTACGCGTCGTCAATGTCGTCGATCTCATGCGTTTGGAAGCGCACGAAAAGCATCCGCACGGCCTGACCGATGCCGCATTCGATGCGATCTTTACCACCGATCGTCCGGTCATCTTCGCATTCCACGGATACCCGGGACTGATCCATCGCCTGACCTACCGCCGAAAAAATCACGGCAACTTCCACGTTCACGGCTATCAAGAGCGCGGGACGACGACGACCCCGTTCGATATGACCGTGCTCAACGAACTCGACCGCTTCCATCTCGCCGGCGACGCTATCGAGCGAGTCGAGCGGCTCCGCGAACGCGCGGCGCATCTCCAACAGCGTATTCGAGATCTCCTCATCGAGCATCGTCGCTATATCACCGAACACGGCGAGGATCTGCCCGAAATTCGCGGCTGGCGATGGCCGGAGCGCGCGAAATCGTGAACGTCCTCACCTTCAATACCGGCTCCTCGTCACTGAAATACGGCATCTACGCCGCGCAGAGCGGGGGCGCACGCCCGCTCTTCACATGCACGCTCGCCATAGAACCGACGGCGGCGGGAGCGACCGCAGCGGTCGTCGCGGCGCTCGACGGCGGGCTCCCCTCCGATATTCCGTTTGAAGCGGTCGGGCACCGCATGGTCTTCGGCGGCCCCGACGATACGCCGAAAATCGCTTCGTCCGAACTCTTCGAACGGCTCGCGCGCTTCGAACGGCTCGATCCTCTTCACGCGCCCTCCGCGCTTGCGGCGCTCCGCACCACGTACGAGCGCCTCGCACGGCTCCCAAACGTCCTCTGCTTCGACACCGCATTTTTTCGCGATCTGCCCGCGCTCGCGCGCGTTCTTCCCATCGAAAACGCAGAGCCGGATTTTTTGCGTCGCTACGGCTATCACGGGCTCTCGTACGAGTACGTACGGACGGCCTTGGGCGACGGGCTCGGAAGCCGCGCGATACTCGCGCATTTGGGAAGCGGTGCGAGTGCGGCGGCGTTGCGCGACGGAAAGCCGATCGAAAGCACGATGGGTTTTAGCCCGCTCGGCGGGATCCTCATGGCGACGCGCCCCGGCGACCTCGATCCCGGCGTCCTGCTCTACCTCGCGGAGGAGCGAAGGCAGAGCCCGGCCGCTCTTCGCGAGCTTCTCGAACGACGCAGCGGCATCCACGCACTCTCCGGCGGCGAACACGATCTGCGCCGTTTGCTCGAACGCCCCGACGATCCGCGCGCGTGCCTCGCGATCGAAGCGTTTTGCACCTCCGTTGCGAAAGCCGTCGGAGCGCTCGCGGCCGTTCTCGGCGGCCTCGAGACGCTCGTTTTCACCGGCGGGGTCGGCGAACATCTCGCGCCGATTCGCGCATCCATCATCGGCCGACTCGCGTTCCTCGGCATCGACCTCGATCGCGATGCGAATGCCGCGCACGCCGCTACGATCTCCGCTCCGCTCTCGAGCGTCACCGTGCGCGTCGTCGCCACCGACGAAAACGCAACGATCGCGCGCGCGACCTCGCGACTGCTCCAACCCGCTGCAGAAAGGCAAGCATGAACCTCACCAACGTCACGTTCGCCCCTGGAACTCCCGCCGATCCCGCCGACTTCGATCCAGCAGATCGTTGCGGGCTTCGTTCGAAGGAAGACTCCGAGCAGCTCCTCCAGGCCGACATCCGCGATCTCAGCGCCCTTCAGGAAATTTTCGCCGCGCGCAAAGAACGTGCGGTGCTGATCGTTCTGCAAGGAATGGATGCCGCCGGCAAGGATGGGATTATCAAGCACGTCATGTCGGGCATCAATCCGCAGGGAGTGGACGTCCACGGGTTCCGGCAACCCTCGTCGAAGGAGCTCGCCCACGATTTTCTCTGGCGCGAGAGCAAGGTGCTCCCGCAATTCGGACGGATCGGTATCTTCAATCGTTCGTACTACGAGGAAGT
>JAJXXM010000341.1 GCA_021781095.1 bacterium | reverse complement strand
CCGTAGCCCGGGTGGATGGCGTCGGCACCCATCGCGCGCGCGGCCTCGATCACCGCGCCGATATTGAGATAGGAATCGCGGGCGAGCGCCGGGCCGATGCACCGCGCTTCATCCATCGCACGCACGTGGCAGGCGCGTTCGTCGGCGGCCGAATAGATACCGAGCGCGGCGATACCCATTTCGTGCGCCGTGCGCGCGACGCGAATGGCGATCTCGCCGCGATTGGCGATGAGTAGGCGACGGATCATCGCGAGAACGTCGGCGTCCGGCGTTCGAGAAACGCGCGCAGCCCCTCTTGGCCTTCCGGTGAGGTGCGTTGCGCGGCGATCGCTTCGGCGGTGAGCGCGAGCGTTTCGTCGTACGAACTCTCGGCGACGCGCGGCACGAGCGCTTTCGCCGCCGCGATGGCGGCGGGTGAGGCGCTGAAGAGTTCGCGGAGCGTCTCGTCGACGGCATCGTCGAGGTGGGAAGCGCGGACGACGCGGTGCACCAGCCCGATCGCTGCGGCGCGCTGTGCGTCGAAGCGTTCGCCGGTGAGAAAGAGCGCCCGCGCGTGACTGCGACCGATCTTCGCGATGACGAACGGCGAGATGACGGCGGGGATGATGCCGAGTTTTACTTCCGTGAAGCCGAAGGTCGCATCGTCGGCGGCAATCGCAATATCGCAGACCGCGGCGAGCCCCGCTCCGCCGCCGAGCGCGGCGCCGTGAATCGCGGCGACCGTCGGCTTGCTGCAGCGATCGATGGTGCGAAACATCTCGCTCATCGCGCGGGCGTCGGCGACGTTTTCTTCGTGCGTGAGGTCGAGCGAGGAGCGCATCCACGAAATATCGGCGCCGCCGCAAAAAACCGAGCCCTCGCCCGTCAGCAAAACGGCACGGGTGCTATCGTCGTTATCGAAGCGTGCGAAGGTCTCGCGCAGCGCATCGATCATCTCGGCGTTGAATGCGTTGCGGACCTTGGGGCGGGCGAGCGTTACGCGCGCCACGCCGTCGGCGAGCGCGACGCGAAGAGGTGCTTCTTTCATACCCGCGCCCTCTTCTCGCCGCCATCCAAAGGCGCCTGGAATGCGTTATAGTGGCATCGTGCAGAGACTCGTCTATCGCTATGCCCTGCTGACGCGCCTCGCCCATTGGTTTGGGGCGATCGCCGTCGCGGTGCTCATCTCCAGCGGCCTCCAAATCTTCAACGCCGCCCCCTACCTCGACGCTGCCGACCGCAGTACGCCCGCACGCCGCGTGCTCTCGATCGGCTCGCCCGCCGATGGCGTTGGGCAGCTCACCCTTTTCGGGCACACCTTTTCGACCACCGGATTCCTCGGATGGGGAAGCGATGGGGTCGGCGGCGAGACCGCGCGCGCCTTCCCCGGCTGGCTCACGATTCCGGCCTACCAGGATCTCGCTGACGGCCGGCGTTGGCACTTGTTCTTCGCATGGGTCGCGAGCCTCGCATGGCTGGCATGGCTCGTCTCGAGCGCGATCAAAGGGAATCTCGCCGAGATGGTGTTGCGCCCGAGCGATCTTCCGAAACTGCTGCCGATGCAAGCGTATTATTTACGCCTGCGGCGCGAGCCGCCGCCGCACGGCACGTACAATCCGCTGCAGAAAGCGGCGTACACGTTCGTGTTGTTCGTGCTCGCGCCGCTCATCGTCTTGACCGGGCTCGCCCTCTCGCCGGGTATCGACGCGATCGCACACCCGCTGACCGTCCTCTTTGGAGGGCGGCAATTCGCGCGGCTCTGGCACTTTCTCGGCATGCTGCTTTTCGTCGGCTTCGCGCTCGTCCACATCTTTCAAGTGGCGACGCAGGGGTTTTTCAATCAAATGCGCTCGATGATCTCCGGCTGGTATCGTTTGCGCGACCATGAAAGCGTAGGCCCATGAAACGACGCCTCTTTCTCGCAAGCTCCATCGCGGCCGCGCTCGGCGGCTGCGCGCCGATCGGGACGGCGCTCAACGATAATCCGGGGTTCCATCATTTGCTCGGGCTCGAAGGCGCGCTCGATGCGGCGATCCTCGGAAATTCCGCCGGGCTTGCGCGCCAATATTCGGTCGCCGATATCAGCCCGCACTTTCCGATCGATAGCTTGCCGACGCCGACGAGTTCGACGTACGAAGCGTTGCTGGCGAACGGGTTCCGGAGTTACGCGCTCGCGATCTCCGGAGCGGTCGAGCGCCCGATGCGAATCCCGCTCGCGCGGCTCGCAGGGATGGCGCAGCAGACGCAGATTACCAGGCACGATTGCGTCGAGGGATGGAGTGCGATCGGTGCGTGGACGGGGGTGCCGCTGCGCGACGTGCTTCGCCTCGCAACGCCGCACCGCGATGCCCGCTACGTCGTCTTTCGCTGCATGGATCGCGACGATCAAGGAACGCCGTATTACGAAAGCCTCGATATGGCGCAAGCGTATCATCCGCAAACGTTGCTCGCGTTACAATTAAACGGTCGGCCGATTCGCCCCGATCACGGCGCCCCGGTGCGCTTGCGCGTGCCGACCCAACTCGGCTATAAGAGCGCGAAATGGGTGGCGGAGATCCAGGTCGTCGGCTCGTTCGCGCATCTCTACGGCGGGAAGGGCGGTTACTGGGAGGACCAAGGCTACGAGTGGTATGCCGGGATCTAATGCGTCGATCCGTAGGAGAGTGATATGAAATCCATCACGCGCGCGCAGGCATTCTTTTCGGCGACGGCGCTCGCCCTCATCGGAGCGCCGATGCTGCGCGAATTCGCCGAAGCGGCAGCGGCGGCTCCCGGAGATCTCCAAACGCTCGATGCGGCGATCGAATTAGAGCGTGCGGGCATCGCCGCATACGATGCCGCCGCGAAAACGGGGCTCCTCAAGGGACGCATCCTCACCGTCGCGCTCGCGTTCCGTGCCGACCACGTCGCCCACCGCGATTCGTTGATCGGTGCGGTGCGCGCCGGGGGCGGCGTGCCGACGACGAAGACCGCCCACCTTCCCGTTCCTACGCTCGCCGACGAAAGCGATATTTTAGGGTATGCAAAGAGCGTCGAAGAAAAAGCGGCGAGCACCTATCTCTCCGTCATTCCCGATTTTCAAGATCGCAATCTCGCGCAGGTCGCCGCAGCGATTTTAGGTGTCGAAACCACGCACGTGGCGCTGCTCGATGAAGCCTTACACGAGTTCCCGGCCTATCCGGGTGGTTTCGTGAAGTAACGATCCCTTGCGTTTATCTTTTCTCCAACGCTTCGCGGCGCTCACGGCAATTCTGACGGTCGGGGCGGCGATCGCGCTCGCATTTCTCTTCGTACGCATTCACGCGCGCTCCATTCAAAGCGATATTATCGCTACCGCGGTCGGACAAGCCGAAGCGACGCTGGGTCCGACGATTTTAAAATCGATGTCGACGCACCGGGGGTCGAGCGACCTCGAGCGGCGTCTCGACCGGCGCGCCGCCGAGCTCACCTCGTTTCAGGAGTATCTCCGCGGCATCCGCGTCTATCGCGCGGACGGAACGGCGATCTACCCCCTCGACGCGCGCCCGCAACCGCTCGCAGCGCGCCGCGCGATCGCCGCTCAAAACGTCGTCCTATCGAAGGTCTCGCTGCTTTCGGGCGAGCGCGTGCGCACCGCGTACGCGCCGCTCGCGGACCCGACGACGCAACGCTACGTGGCCGTTCTCGGCGTGAAGGTTTCGATCGATCAGATTCAATCGCAAGATCTCGGCGAAATTCGCATCGTCGTCATCGCCACCGTCGCATCGAGCGCCCTGATCTTTCTCTCGCTGCTGGCCTTGGCGCTCGCCGCACAGCGCGAGCTCGACCGCCGCAAACGGCTCGCCGACGAGACCTTTACGCAAACGATGGGCGGCATCGCCTCCATCGTCGATAAACGCGATCCTTATACCGCGGGGCACTCCATGCGCGTCGCCCAGTATTCCAAGTCGCTCGCGCGGCGGATGAAGCTGCGCGCCTCGGAAATTCGGCGCGTCGAGATCGGCGCGCTGCTGCACGATATCGGCAAGGTCGGCGTTCCCGATGCGGTCTTGCTCAAGAAGGATCGGCTCGACGAAAGCGAGCGCGCGATCATCGCGCTCCACCCGCAGATCGCCGGCGAAATTTTCAACAACGTCGAAGCGATGACCGATATCCTTCCCTGTATCGTCGCGCATCACGAGCGTATCGACGGGCGCGGCTACCCCGGGCGACTCGCCGGGGAGAGCATTCCCTTGGGGGCGCGCATCATCGCCGTCGCCGACGCCTACGATGCGATGACGACCGATCGTCCGTACCGCCGCGCCCTGAGTTCGGAGGTCGCCTGCGAAGAGTTACGGCGTTGCGTCGACTCGCACTTCGATCGCGCCTGCGTGGCGGCGTTTCTCACGCTCGTGGAGGATGGGAGCGTCGTGCCGCCGCCGCCGATTCTCGACGACGATATCTTCGAGCGGAGCTTCGGGCAGCAGTTACCGGGGAGAAACGCGTAGCGAGAGCGCTCCGACGTTGGGCGCGATCCGCACCGTAATGCGGTGCGTCGTTCCATCGGCGAAAACCGTTTCCACCGCGTGCGTGCCGGTGGGAACGCCCTGAAGAACGAGCCTTCCGTCGCTCGCGCTCGCCGCGATGCCGTCGGCGACGACGATGATCCCGTGCATGAACACGTGGATATGGCAATGCACGTTCACCGTACCGGGATGAATGAAGCGGACCACTTTGCCGGGACCGGTTCCGTAAAAGCCGATATCGAAATCGTCGGGCGACCCTGCGGCATAGATGCTGTGGAAGAACGGGTCCTCGTTCGGAAAGCGTACGCTACTGCCGACCGGCACGACGAGTACGTCGGGAACGAAGGCCTTCTCTTTGTTGCGCATCACCGCCTCGACCGGGGGCGACGATTGCGTCCCGGGAATCCATGCCGCCACCAGACGTGGGCCGTGAAGGACGAGCGTCGCCCTTTGCAGCGGCGTAGCCGCAACGCCGCTCGCCGTACACGGAACGCATAGGAACGCTGCGAGAAAGGCGAAAGCTCGAAAACGATGTTCTACCGACATGGTTCGAGGCTTCGCCTCAGCGTCGTTCTTTCGCTGCTCGCGCCAACGGTCGCGCTGCTCGTGCTCGCACTCGCGCCGCACGCGGTCGCTTCGGCGGCCGCCGCCCCCGTTCGCCGCATCGTTGCGACGCGCACTGTCGATTTCGCGGGCCCCGGCGAAGCACTGTGGCCGGTGCGGGTAACGACCGAACTCCTCGGGCGTGACGGCTCGCGCGCCTTCGAGCAATGGCGGATCGAGGTCAGCCGGCCAAAGGCGCTCGGCGGTGGATACGCTTATCGCTCGCCGGGCTCCGACGGGCTCCTCGACCGCGTGGAAAAAGCGCATGGAGCGAATCTCTGGTTCCCCAACCAAGAAGCGCAGTTGCTCGGCGTCGGCCGCTTTCTCCCGGGGCGGCGCCGTCAGCTGCTCGTGCGCGTCTATCAGTCCGGGGCCGACTGCGGTTCGGTGACGGTTGCCTTGCTGGGGCTCCGTGGTGGGGGATGGAACGTCGGTCGGCTCGTCAGCATCGAGAACGCCTGCTCCCTCGACGTGAAAATCGCGCATCGCGCCGGGGGTGACGCGTTGCTCCTCACCGGGCCCTATTATGCCGCGAACGCAGCGCTCTGCTGCCCCACGAAGGCGCACGCCGAAGCGCGGCTGTTCTATCGGAACGGCACGTGGATCGAACGTCCGCAGCTCTTCCGGCTCGTGCTTCCGGGGCTGCAGTAAAAGGGGCATCCCGAAGGGAAGGCTTCGTTTATGGACGGGCCTTCGCAGCCCGAACGTGCTCAGCAGCGACAACGGCGAGACCGCGATCTCGTCAAAGGCGCGGCCCTCCTGCTTTCTACCGACCGACCGCTTCCCGACCTCTACGACGAATTCGTATCGCTGCTCGCACAGTTCGTCGACGCATCGATCGTACTGATCCTCGCTCCGGAGCGAGAGCGTTTGCAATGCGTGTACGCCTATCTCGACGGCGTCGGCGGCGTCCCCGATAATCCGGGGGTCCCGAACGAAAGCACAAGCGCGCGGGTCTTTCGCGATGCGGCCCCGCGGCTCTACGCGCGCGCCCACGAATGGAACGCGACGAACTACCTGCGGCTCGGCGAACGTATCCGCGAGCCGGAATCCGCGATTTTCGTTCCGATTCTGTTCGGCGGGCGCAGTATCGGCGTGCTCTCCGTGCAGTCGACGCGTACTGACGCGTACGATGGCGACGACTTGGCGTTGCTTGAGACCTGCGCGCTCTATTTGGGCGCGCGCATGCACAGCGATCTCGGGCGGCGGGATGCCGAACGCTTCGAGCGGCTCGCCCACGTCGACGAATTGACGGGGATTCCCAACCGACGTAATTTCGAAGAGTTTTTCGAACGCGAAGCGACGCGCGCGCGCCGCATCGGTCGGCGTCTGGCCCTGTTGATGATCGATGTCGACCTGTTTAAAGAGTTCAACGATCGTTACGGTCATATCGCGGGCGACGCATGTTTGCAGCAGATCGCCGCGACCATCGCACAGGTGTTACGGCGTCCCACCGATCTTGCGGCGCGATATGGAGGCGAGGAATTCGTCGTGTTGCTTCCGGAGACCGAGCTCTCCGGGGCGATCGGCGTCGCCGAATTGCTTCGCTCTTCGATCGCCGCTCTCGGTATTCCGCACGGTGGGTCGACGTTGGGGATGGTCTCGGTCAGCATCGGCTGCGCGATCGGCACGCCGCGTGGCAACACCGAGCGCCAGCAACTCATCGAGGCTGCCGACGCGGCGCTCTATCGCGCAAAACATGCGGGGCGCAATCGCGTCGCGGCGGAGCACCCGATCACCGTAGGGCCGTCGGTCGAGCGTCGGAGCGCTTTCGACGGTGTGCCGAGTTTCGCGGGTCGTTTCATCGAACGCACCGAGGAAATTCGCCGGCTCACCGTCGCGATCGAACGGAGTGCGTTGGTATCGATCGTCGGCGCGGCGGGAATCGGAAAGACGCGCACGGCGATCGAGGCGATCCAGCGACTGTTGCATCGCTTTCCCGACGGGGCGTGGTTCGTCGATCTCTCCGGGTGCGCCGACGAACGCGATGCGGAGGCGGCCATCGCCGATGGGCTCGCACCGCTCGTGCGCCCGGGTTCGAGCATGCGTGAATGCGTGCGCGCCTTTCAGCACGCGAGCGGACTGCTGCTGCTCGATGCCTGCGATCGAGCGCCGCGCGAGGTCGCGGCATGCATCGATCTGCTCCTGGAAGGCGCCCCGGAGATGCGCATCGTCGCGACCACGCGCACGGCGTTGGGCGTCCTCGGCGAAGCACCGCTGCGTCTCGAACGGCTCGACGCGCATGCGAGCGAACAGCTGCTGTCGTCGCGTTTCGAAGAGGACGCACGCGAGCCGCTCGACCCCGCGCTCGTCAAACGTCATCTTCCTTCGCTCCACGGGCATCCGTTGGCGATCGAACTCGCTGCGAGCTACCTGAGCGCGCTCCCAGTCGATCGTCGCGAAAGCGAGCTCGCTCTCGGCATTGAAGAAGCTGCCGAGGTGCGCGGCGCGGCGACCAACGCGGGCGCCGACCGGACGCTGGATCGCGTTTTCGAGCGTTGCTATCGTTCGCTCGATGAGGAGCGTCGGCGGGTACTGCGGCGCGTCTCGATGTTTTCGGGGCTCTGGAGCGCGACGGCGGCGCACGCGCTCTGCCGTAACGAGGTTCCCGAATGCAACGCGACGACGGCTGCGCTCGAGGATTTGGTTCGCCGCGGCCTCTTGCGAAAGCAGGCGTTCGGCGAGCGAACGCGTTACCGCGTCGTCGAAGCGCTCCGCGCTCCCGGACGAGAAGCGCTCGCGGAGGCGGGCGAACTCACCACGGTAGCGATTCGCTACCGCGAATATTACGAAGAACTCGCCGCGTCGATGGCGGCGCGTTTTCGCAACGAGCCGTCGACGCGCTTGATCTCGCTGCTCGACGACGAGTCGTCGAATATTCGTACGGTACTGAGATCGTTGCTTGAGGAAGGCGAGTTCGAACGAGCCGCGCTCCTGCTCGACGGGTTGCGCGCCTGGACCTGGGAGCGGGGTGCCCTGCATCTGCGCCCCGTGCAAGCGCGGCTCGAAGAGGCGGCTCCGCGATTTCTCGCCTGCGGCAAGCGTGCGGAAGCGGCGTTTTCGCTGGCGATGGCGGGCCTCTTCGCGCG
>JAJXXM010000246.1 GCA_021781095.1 bacterium | reverse complement strand
TCATCATTGCGTATTTCCACCATCTCTACATGGACTTCGTTCAGTGGCCGGCGGTGCAATATATCGGCGAGATCAGTTCGTATCTCGCTGCCGTTCCGGTGGTCGTCGTGACGGTCTTCGGCGGGCTCATGCTCATCCATCGCTCCGGCATGAAATGGACGTTGGGGTCGATGTTCTTCTTCGCCGGAATGATCGGGTGGATCGTCGGGGGGAGCGCGGCGATTCTCGATGCGACGATCCCCTTCAACGTCGATTTGCATAACACGCTCTGGGTGCCCGCACACTTCCACACCTATCTCCTCGAAGGCGTTTTTCTGTTCATCCTTGGATGGGTCTTCGTCTCGTTAGAGCAGCGTGCCGAAGCCGCTTCGAACGCGCTCGTGCGCTGGATCGTCGGCCTCGGAATCTTCGGTGGCGGCGCGCTCTTCTTGCTCTCGTTTTACGTCGCCGGTGCGGCGGGGGTCCCGCGCCGTTATGCAGTCGAACCCGCGCCGGGCCCGTTCTGGGCGGGGATCGCGACCGTCGGCGCACTGCTGATTCTCGTCGGCGTTCTCGCGGCGCTCGTCGAAGGCGTTCGTCTCGCGCGTATGCGAGCCGTGGGGAGCGCGGTGTGAAGCCGCGAGCGTTCGGCATCCTCGTTCTCGCAGTTACGCTCGTCGCTGCGCTGGTGCCGTTCCTCGACCGTCACGCCGAACTCCCGATCTGGCAGCACCATCTCCTGCATGCGGGTCTGCTTGCAGGCGGCGCGCTCGGCGGCATTTTTATCACCGCACGCGAGCGTGGTTCGCAAGGGGGCAGTGCGTTTTGGCTCGTGCCGGCGCTCCTCGCACCGATGGTGGCGATGTTTGCGATGTGGCCGTCGGCGTATAACTATTTCGAGGCGCATCCCACCGGTCACGTGCTCGAACATCTGCTCCTGGTCGCGCTCGGCGCACTCGCCACCGCTTCCGCCGAGAACTACGCGGCGGGGCTTGGGTGGATCGTCGGCGGCGCGATGCTGTTCATGGCCGTCGCCGCAGCGCGCGGCTTCGGCGTATCGTTCGGAAACGGCGGTTAGCCGACGGCTTCACCTGGGAACGCGTTGTTCACGATCTGGGTTAACGCTTCGCGATTGAGGCGGACGATGCGCCCCGCGACGCGTTCGATCGCTCCGCCCGCTTCGAGCTCGGCGAGCGTACGATTGACGACCTCTTTCACCGTTCCCGCTGCGACGGCGAGATCGCCTTGGGTCATGCCTTCCAGGCTCGGTAACGCCTTTGAAAGCCCCGCTTCGGGCGAAGCGTACGGCAGCAGCGCGCCGGCCACGCGCCCGATCGTGGGTAAGGACGTTTGCGCGGTGAAGCGGTCGATCACCATTCGTAGCCGTTGTGCGAGTTGTGCGTTGATCGCGCGCGCGACGCGCATGTCGTCCTGGAGGATCGAGCGGACGACCGAGCGAGGGAAGATCGCTACCCGCGTGCTCTCGGTGATGCCGATCATTCGCGCCGAAGCGACGCCGCCGTCGATCGTATCGAGAATGCCGAACGATTCACCGGAGAGTACGTCGTAGAGCGCGTGTTCTCGGCCGAGCGGCGAGGTGACGATCGCGCGCAGGCCGCCGCGCAAGACGAGGCCGAGGTACGGCCACGGCGTTCCTTGCTCGCAGATCGATTCGTTGCGCGCGATCTCGCGTTGCGTTGCCGCGCGTTCCAGGGCTTCGATCGTGGCGGCCCTCGCCGTCGAAAAGATCGCGCTGCGTGCGAGAAGATCCGCGAGCATCTCGACCGGCGATTCACCGATGCGCCGCAGCAAAACTTCCCACGTGTCGTTGCCGAGCATGCTCTGCAGCCAGACGAATTGTCCAGGTCGTAACCGTTCGAAGTCGCTCTTGAGCGGGCGCGGTTCGTGATCGCTGACGATGCGCATCGCCTCGCCGATCGCAAGGGCGTCGAACGATGCGACGATGCGCGCGTGCCGCCGCCAGGTCGGCAGGATCCGCACGTCCACCTCGAAGGCGATCTCATCATCGAACATCGCCTTCGTATGTCGCACGGCGGCCGCGCCTTGTCAAGCGCCTTCTACAGAAGCCCCGCGTTAAATCGCAGTTCGACGATGGCAACCCGGAGGTCGCCTTCAGCCCGAGCGAGCGTCTCGCGTGCGGCGCGATCCCCGAGATCGGCATCCTCGAGTTCGAGTTCGGTTCCGACGCCGCCGCGATAGCGTACCTCGGCGAGCCGGAGCGTTTCATCGCTGAGCGCGACGAGTTTTTTCGCCGCCTCAACTTGCGAGGCCGCGATCTCCTCGCGGAGATATGCTTGGCGCACCTGAAGTTCGACCCCGTCCTGCAGCTGCGTCACGCCGAATTGCGCTTGCTTGAGTCCCGCTTCGGCGAGCGCGATGCCGTTTCTCGAATAGCCGTTGTCGAAGAGCGTCCATACGGCGGTGAGGCCGATGGCGAATTGGTTGTGGTATCCGCCGACGACCGCCGGTTGCGTATTCCCGTCGGAGACGACCGCGCTAATTTGCGGGACGCGCGACGCCTTTGCGGCGACGATGCCCTTTCTCGCCGCCCGAACTGCGGCGCGCGCGGCGGCGAGATCGCCGCGTTGCGCGAGTGCGGTCTGCAAGAGATTTGCGAGATCGAACGCGGGCGCGGTCGTTCCCAGCGGTTCGGTAAGCCGGTAGCGGTTGGTCAACGGCACGCCGAGCACCATATCGAGTTGGTTCTCGGCGAGTTTCACCGCGCCCGCGGCGCCGATGGCGCGCACTGTTTGGTCGGCGAGCTCGGCTTGCGCGCGCAGCAAATCCGCACGCGGAATCGTTCCGTTTTGAAGGTAGAGTTTCGCCTCCCGTTCGTGTTGTGCAGCAACCTCCACCGCTCGCCGTGCGACCGCATCCATCCGTTGCGCGGTGACGACGCCGAAGTAGGCTTGCGAGACCGCAGCGATGGTCGCGCCGCGTGCCTGCACCAGTTGAGATTCCGCCGCCGAGAGCCCGGCTGCGGCTTGCCCGACGTGAGCGTTGCGAATGCCGCCATCGAAGAGCGTATATTGCATCGCGAGAATCGGGCTGTTCGTCGCGTTGACGGCGCTGAACGGAAGCGCTCCGATCGGCGTGCTGAGTTTTGCAACGGTACTCACGCTTTGGTACGAGTCTTGGAGCGCGAGGCCCGGAAGCAGGGGGGCTTCCGCCTCGCCGAGTTGCGCGCGAGCGGCCTCGACGCCGGCCGCCGCACTGCGATACGACGTGTTGCGTTGGAGGGCGATGTGGATCGCGTCGGCGAGTGCGAGGGGTTGCGGGCTCGCTGCGGGCGTCGGCGTGGCGGCGCGAAGCGCGCCGCCGGAGCTCAACGAGAGAGCGAGTGCGAGAACGAGCGATTTATTCACGATCGAGGTCTTTCCATGAGGGAGCGTTTTCGAGAGAACGCAACGTGAGGTGTTGGGTGGAGGTAATGGCGCCATACGCGCTCTGTAGTTCGATCCGCGCTTTCTCGACACGATACGGACCATGGAGATCGGCGACCGCATCGCGGGCATCGCCATCGCCGCGGAAGATCTCCATATCGAGATCGACGCTCTCGCCTTCGAGGAGACGGGGCAGTGCCGTAGTTTCGAGTTCGATGCAGTCGAGTTCGGGGAAGTTCACGATACTGCGAACGCGCTCGGCTTCGATTCCCGGCGTCGGGAGTTGTTCGACGCCGCGTGTCCGGCCCTCGGCGATCAATCCGTAGAGCAGTGGAATCGCCAGCACCGAAAGCACCGCCGACATCGTCATACCGAAGACGAGCGCCCACGCCAATCCGCTCCACACCGGATCGGCCGCGATCACGATTGATGAAAGGACGCCCGCCGCCGCGGTCAGGAAGATCGGCCGCGTGCGCGCCGTCGTCGCCTCGACCAAGGCTTCGTTCAGCGGAATGCCCTCCTTCAGTTTCGATTCGATGAAATCGAGCAGAATGATCGAGTTGCGAACCACGATGCCGATAAGGGCGATTAATCCGATCATCGCGGTTGCGGAGAAATAGATTCCGAACGGAGCGAGCAACGCGAATCCCGGTAAGACGCCGATCACCGCAAGCGGGACCGCCGCGAGAACCACGAGCGGAATCATGAACGAGCGGAAGCGTGCGACCAGCAAGAAGTAAATCAGAATAAATGCCAGCAACATCGCGCGCCCGAGATCGGCGAAGACGCGATTGGTGAGGCTCCACTCTCCGCCCCACGAAATCGAGTACCCGGCGGGAAGCGGATGGCGCATGAGCGCGAGCTCCATATCGATCACCGCGTAGGTGGAACTGCGCCCCGCCATATCCGCGCCGACGTAGGAGACGTTCCGAAAGTCGTCGCGATAGAGCGGACGTTCGACGTTCCCCGCGCGCGTGGTCACGACCGCACTCAACGGCACCTGCATGCCGCTCCGTGAGGGAAGCGTGAGCGACTCCAGCGCCGCCGGGTCGCCGCGATACGCGCGTTCGAGCCGAAGGAAGATCGAGACCGGGCGTACTTGGTCGGGAACGTGTAAGGTCGAGACCGGTGCGCCGTGAATCTCCATTGCGAGCGTTTGAATGGCGTCGGTAACCGAGACGCCGGCGAGCGCCGCTTCGGTGGGATCGACGCGGAGATTCAAAGAGGCGGGAAGTTCTTTAAAGCTGGAATCGATATCGACGACTCCCCGTTCGCGTTGCATCATCGAGACGACGCGTGCCGCAATCGCTCGTCGCACTTCGGGATCGGGGCCGTATATTTTCGCGAGAATCGTATCGCGCACCGGCGGGCCGGGCGGGACTTGCAGGATGCGTAGCGAGGCGCCGCGTGCGGTTGCGACGGCAGCCAACGCCGGGCGAATCTCCGCCACGAAGGGAGCCGATTCGATCGAACGACGATCTTTCGGGAGCAGGGTCACGTGGATCTCCGCTTGGTTCGGTGCGTTGCGAAAGACGGTGCCCTGAAAGAGCGCTGCGAGATCCGGCACGGCATTGGTGCCGACGAACGTTTGGTAGGAGCGAATCTGCGGGTAGGTCGCGAGTTTACTGCCGACCGCAGCGGCGATGCTCTCGGTTCGCGCGATCGAACTCGAGGGTGGGGCGTCGATCGCCAC
This sequence comes from bacterium, assembly GCA_021781095.1. The sequence continues at coordinate 3,122 of JAJXXM010000246.1, read as the reverse complement.
GAGAAATGAGGTTTCGTTGGCATCGGGGAGCATGCGGAACTTCACTAGTTTGAGCACCGGCAACATGGCCGCAAGCACGAGCGCGAGCGCGAGGATCCCCAGGAAGCGTCGTCCGAGTGTGCGGTCGGCGAGCATCTTCGCGAGCGCGTTGCGAAAGGGGAGAATCCATTTCGGCGTCCCGTGTGAGGCCTTCGGCTTCTGATTGCGGAGCAATGCGTAGGTCGCCCACGGCGTAATCGTAAACGCGATCAACAACGATGCGATCATCGCAATGGGAACGTTGAGCGGAATCGGACGCATGTACGGACCCATCATTCCGGTGACGAACAGCATCGGCAGAAAGGAGAGCACCACCGTAATCGTCGCGAGGGTCGTCGGGTTGCCGATCTCTTCGACGGCGAGAACCGTTGCCTCGGCTTTGGAGCGATGGGGATTGACGACGTGATAGTGCCGATGAATATTTTCGACGATGACGATCGCTTGATCGACGAGCAGACCGAGCGACAGGATCAGAGCAAAGAGCGTGATGCGGTTGATCGATTGTCCGTCGATCATTCCGATCCCCAACGTGACGAAGAGCGTCAACGGAATTGCGGTCGCAACGACGAGCGCCTCGCGCCAGCCGAGAACGAAAAGGAGCGCGACCACGATGACGATCGCTTCGAGCAACCGTTGAATGAGCTCGTTGACGGCGAGGTTCGCTTTATTGCCGTCGTTGCGCGTGACGTCGAGCGTCATGCCGGGCGGAAGCGCGATGCCCTTCACGCGGGCGAGAATTCGGTCGGCGACGGTGACCGCATTGGTGCCGGCCTTCTTCGCAATCGCAATACTCACCGACGCCTGGAGGCCACGCTCGGCATTTTTGGTGCCCGCGCCGTAGCCGAATCCGGTGGCGTTCTCGCGCGGGGTGAGCCCACGTTCGACGGTAGCGAGATCGCCGAGCCGGACCGGCTGCCCGTCGCTGACGTTGACGATCTGATTGCGTACCGCATCGAGTGAGGTGAGTGCGTCGCCCGCGCGCAGCGAGAGGCTCTCCCCGTCGCTATGGAGCGCACCGACGGCTTGGCTCGCATTGCTCGCACCGAGAGCGGCGGCGATCTGTCCCGCCGAGACGCCGTAGGCGGCGAGCTTGACGGGATTGAGGCGGACGTTGACGACCTGCGGGCGTCCGCCGAACGTTTGCACGGTCGAGACGCCGGGAATCGCGCGAACCTCGGAGATCAGCCGTTGTGCGGCCTGATAGAGTTCGCCGCGATTGTAACGTTTGCCGTGAAGGTTGAGCACGACGATCGGAACGTCATCGACGGAGAGGGGCGTGATGACCGGGTGGGAGGCGCCCGGTGGAAGGTCTCCGAGGTGCGCGTTGACCTGGTCGTAAAGGGCGACGAACGATTTACTCGGACTTTCGCCGACGTGAAAGAGCACGGTCAGCATCGAGTAGTCTTGCGTCGTGGTCGCGTAAACGTGGCTGATACCGGGAACTTCTTGTAGAACGCGTTCGCCGCGTTCGGTGAGCAGACGTTCGACTTCGCGGGCCGATCCGCCGGAGTACTGCGTGAAGATCGTCGCCGCGGGCATCGTAATCTCGGGGTTCTCTTGCCGCGGCGTCTGGAGAATTGCGAAGATTCCCCACACCGAGATCGCAATAACGATCGTCGGCGTGAGTTTCGAGGTGAGGAAATACCGCGCGAGGCGGCCGATTCCGGTCAACGGCTTCATCGAGTCGTAACCGTGACGGCGGCCCCGTCGGTGAGTTCGGCGAGATTGCTCGCGGCGATCGTGGTGCCATCGGTAAGCCCGGTCACGATTGCATAGCGGGTGTTACTGGCCACCGAGGTGACGGGAACGAACTCCGCCTTCCCGGCGCGGATTGCGAAGACGCCGCTCTGTCCGGCGCGTTCGACGAGTGCCGAGAGTGGGATGCGCATGCCGCGAGCGCTCTGCGCGCGGACGAGAACGCGCGCGAACATTCCGGGTAAGAGCCCGGGATGGGCGGGAAGCTCGACGCGCAGCATTGCGGAGCGCAGTGCCGGATTATCGGAAGGAACGATCGAGCGAACCGTTCCGCGGAGCGTGCTCTCTCCGAGCGCGTCCACGCGAACCTCGAGCTCGCGCTGGGAGCGCACCGCGGCGAGATCGTTCAGCGGAATCGCCACTTTTAATTCGAGCGATCCATCGCTCTCGATCCGTGCGACCGGGCTGCCCGCTCCGACGACCTCTCCTTGGCGAACGAACGTCTGCGTGACGATGCCGCTAAAGGGTGCCGCGATCGTGGCGTCGTTCACCGGGACGCTCGCCGCCGCGACGCCGGCGCGTGCCGCCGCCTCGCCTCCCGATGCCGCTTGCACCTGGGCGCGCGCCTGTGCGAGCCCCGCACGAGCGACTTGAAGTTGCATTTGTACCTGGTCGTGTTGTTCTTTGGAGATTGCGCCGGCGCGATAGAGATTGCTCATGCGCTGCGCGGTTTTGGCGGCGAGATCGTAGCGGCTCTGCGCCTGTTGCAGGCCGGCGAGTGCCGCCTGCGATCCGGCGCCCGCGGCGCGTGCACCGGCCTGCGCGCCGGCGAGCATCGCCGAATATTGCGCGCTATCGACGCGTGCAAGCACCGTGCCTGCCGCAACGCGATCGCCGGCGCGAACGGCAACGAGATCGATGCGCCCGGGCGTCAGGGCGCCGACGGTCGCACGATGCACGGCGACGAGGGAGCCGGAGAAATCGGTCGTCGATGCGATCGAGCCGCTCGTTACGGTCGTCGTGCGAACCGCGATTGCAGGCGCGGCTTGCTGTTTGGAATCGCCGCCGCCGCAAGCGGTAACGGAGAGGGAGAGCGCGACGGCGAGCGCTGCGATCGTGCTACGCTTCACGCGTTTTCCCTCCGACGCCCAGCGCGCCCAAAATGTTCGACATCATGCACCACCCCGTCAGCGACGACTGGAGGAGGTTCGCGCCGACGAACGCGGTCAGCCAGAGCCAGCGACGATCGAGGAACGACAGCACGAGGCTCGCGAGCACGATCGTGCCGGCGATGCCGCGCACGGTTGCTTCGACCTTCCAGCCACGCTCGCGCGCCGGGCACATCAGTGTATCGGTGAAACGCATTCGAGAAACTCCCCAAAAAAGAT
>JAJXXM010000079.1 GCA_021781095.1 bacterium | reverse complement strand
GAGGCGCCGCCCCGGTGTCACGCCGCCTCGGTGTCACGCCGAGTAGGCCCGGTGTCACGCCGAGTAGCCGCCCGCAGGCGGCGTATCGAGGCGCCGCACCCGGTGTCATGCCGAGTAGCCGCCCGCAGGCGGCGTATCGAGGCCCCGCTCCTGCGTCACGCCGCCCCGGTGTCACGCCGAGTAGCCGCCCGCAGGCGGCGTATCGAGGCGGCACCCCCGGTGTCACGCCGAGTAGCCGCCCGCAGGCGGCGTATCGAGGCCCCGCTCCTGCGTCACGCCGCCCCGGTGTCACGCCGAGTAGCCGCCCGCAGGCGGCGTATCGAGGCGGCACCCCCGGTGTCACGCCGAGTAGCTGCCCGCAGGCGGCGTATCGAGGCGCCGCTCCTGCGTCACGCCGCTCCTGTGTCACGCCGAGTAGCTGCCCGCAGGCGGCGTATCGAGGCGCCGCTCCTGCGTCGCGCCGCTCCTGTGTCACGCCGAGTAGCCGCCCGCAGGCGGCGTATCAAGGCGCCGCACCGCTCGCGCAGCCCGCTCCTCGCTAGACGCTCGCGGCTCGGACAAGCAATGTCAGGGTCCTCGCCGCTCGCTTAAGCGCTCGTCGGGGCAGCACGACGGTGCGGCGCGGCTCCGCGATTATGTTTCACGAGAAACAACCAGCCCATGGGGGCTTCCTGTCACGCCGAGTAGCCGCCCCTCGGCGAGCTCGGCGTAAACTCCGCGGCGTATCGAGGCGGCAGCGGTTTGTGGGGGCGGCCCTCGATACGGCTGCTGCGCAGCCTACTCGGGCTGACAGGGGCCCTCGATACGGCTGCTGCGCAGCCTATTCGGGCTGACACGGGGCCTACTCGGGCTGACAGCGCGTGTTTCACGAGAAACAATCGCTGGACGAAAGGTGCTCGGCGCCCGTTGGACAGGGTAGAATGAACGCGATGCCGCTGCACCTCATCGACAAAATGCTCGCCGATGCGCTCCCTCCCGGGACGCTTTTTTCGGTTGGCGGGCGCGTGCGCGATGAATTGCGGCTCGGGGAGGCCTCGGAACCGAAGGACTTCGATTATGTGGTAACCGGGCTCTCGTTCGCGCAGATCAGGGATCGGCTCGCCCCCATCGGGCGGATCGATCTCGTCGGCGAGAGCTTTGCGGTGCTCAAGCTCACGCTGGCGGGGCAGAACGTCGATATCGCGCCCCCGCGGCGCGAACGCTCCACTGGGATCGGGCATCGAGCCTTCGATATCGAGAGCGGCCCCGGCGTGAGCCTCGAAGAGGATCTTGGACGCCGGGATTTCCGTATGAATGCGATCGCACGCGCGCTCCCCGAGGGGCGGCTCGTCGATCCGTTCGCCGGCGCCGCCGATATTGCGGCGCGTCGCATCGATATTCTCTGGCCGGGAGCCTTTCGCGAGGATCCGCTTCGGCTTTTACGGGCGGCTCAGTTTGCTGCGCGCTTCGACTTCTCGGTAAGTGCCGAGACCCGGAAAGCGATGCAGGAGGCCGCGCCGCTCGTTGCGTCGGTCTCGGCAGAACGCGTGATGGACGAGCTGCAGAAGCTGCTCGGTCTCGCCGCGAAGCCGTCCTCGGGTCTCCGGCTGCTCGAAGAGACCGGTATTTTGGCGGTGCTGCTCCCCGAAGTGATGGAGGGGCGGAACGTCGAGCAGAACGAGTGGCACGCGTACGACGTCCTCGACCACAATCTCGCGACGCTCGATGCGGTGCCACCGGGCGACATCGTCCTTCGCCTTGCGGCGCTCCTCCACGACGTTGGGAAGCCGCGCACCAAAGACGGGCCACACTTCTATCGCCACGAGCAGGTCGGCGGCGACCTCGTGCGCGCGATCATGCAACGCCTCCGTTTCTCCGGCGACGCGACCGACGAGGTCGAGGCCTTGGTGCGCAATCACATGTACGTCGCCGATCCCCAACTGAGCGCGGCCGCAGTGCGGCGTTTCATCCGACGTATTGGGGCCGCTCGGCTGCAGCGGCAATTCGCGCTTCGAGCCGCCGATATCGTCGGCTCCGGGCTCCCCAAGCGCGACGGCTCGAACGAACGCTTCGAAGAGCGCGTCTGGGCGGAGCTAGAGAAAAAGCCGGCGCTCGGCGTCGGCGATTTGGCGATCGGCGGCGAGGATATTATCGAGCAAATGCGTGCTCGAGGGCTTGTCAACGAGGCGTTTCGAGGTGATAAGAGGGTAGGGGCGGCGCTCGCGTTGCTCCTCGAGAAGGTTACCGAGCGGCCCGAGCATAACGAGCGGGGTTCGCTCCTCACACTGCTTGGGGAGTATCTTGCATCGTCGGAACCCGAGAGCGACAGCGAGTGTTTCACGTGAAACATTCAAGGAGAGCGTCCTGACTCGTATCATCGCATTAGTCAATCAAAAAGGCGGCGTCGGCAAATCGACGACCGCCGTCAATCTCGGCGCCGCGCTCGCGCTCGAGGGCCGACACGTGCTCGTTATCGATTGCGATCCGCAAGGCAATACCACCACTGGCTTCGGTATCGAAAAGAGCAAATTGCGCGCCGATACCTATAGCGTTTTGCTCGGCGACACGCGCATCGACGACGCGCTCGTCCCGACCGATATCGCGCATCTCGATTTGCTTCCCGCGACGCTCAATCTCGCCGGAGCGGAGATCGAACTCGTCTCCGCGCTCTCGCGTGAAACGCGTCTGCGCGCGGCGCTCCAGCCCATCGCGTCCCGCTACGAGTACGTGCTCATCGATTGCCCGCCGTCGTTGGGTTTGCTGACGATCAACGCGCTTACCGCAGCCGAAGAGATCGTGATCCCGGTTCAAGCCGAATTCTACGCACTCGAAGGGCTGACGCAATTAACCGCGGTCGTGCATAAGGTCCGCGAAGCGCTCAACCCGAGCTTGCACGTCAGCGGCGTGCTCGTCACGATGTTCGACGGACGCACGCGCTTGGCGAGCGAAGTGATCGACGAATTGGAAAAATACTTTCCCGAACAGATGTATAAAACGCAGATCCCGCGCAACATACGGCTCAGCGAAGCTCCGTCGTACGGCCAACCCGCGATTCTCTTCGATATTAAGAGTCGCGGGGCGCAAGCGTATATCGCCCTCGCCCAAGAGATCGGCATGCGTGCCAAGGTGCGCGCGTGAGCGCGCCCAAGCGTGGCCTCGGCCGCGGCCTCACCGCGTTGCTCGGTGACGCGGGCGTCGCGCCGACTCCCGTTCGCCCGACCGCTCCGGCCGAAGAAGGTACCGGCGACGTCGTTCGCGAGATCGCGATCGATCGCGTGGCGCCGAATGCCGCGCAACCGCGCAAACATTTCAACGAAGAAGCGCTCGCGGAATTAGCGTCTTCGATCGAACAGTACGGCGTGCTCGTGCCGATCATCGTGCGCGCGCGTGGAGAGCGCTTCGAAATCGTCGCCGGCGAACGCCGCTGGCGCGCGAGCGCGATCGCCAAAAAAAGCAGCATTCCGGCGATCGTTCGGGCGAGTAACGACGTCGAATCGATCGAGATCGCGATTATCGAAAATCTCCAGCGCGAAGATCTAAATCCGCTCGAGGAAGCGTATGGCTTCGCGCATCTCATCGAAGAATATTCGTTCACGCAAGAACAACTTGCGGTTCGCATCGGCAAGAGCCGCCCGGCGATCGCCAACGCGTTGCGCTTGCTCGCGCTCGACGACGAAATCAAAGCGATGCTCGTCGAACGGCGCATCACCGCCGGGCACGCCCGGGCCCTGCTCGCCATTCCCGCCGAGAAACGCCTCGCGCTCGCGCGTCGCGTCGCGCAAGAGCAACTCTCGGTGCGAGCGATTGAAGACATCGTTCGCGAAGCGAGCGCGCCGAAGCCTCGCCGCACCGAGCACGCAAGGGCCGACGAAACCGGCGCCGACGAGCGCGCCTTCGTCGATCGCGTTCAGCGCCGATACGGTACCGCCGTGCGGATCGTTCGCGCCGGACGGGGTGGCCGGATCGAGCTCCGCTTCGCCGACGATGAAGAACTCATGCGTCTCGGCGACTTGCTCCTCGACGCATAGGAACGCTCGCATGAACTCCGGCCCCGGCCCGCTCTTTCCGTTTACGCGCGCGCTCTCGCTGGCGATGGGGGCGGTCCTCTGCTTCGGCTTCATCGTGCCGCTCGCGTTGCAGCGCGGGCAACGCTGGGTCGCCGTCGGTGCGATCGTCGTGTTTTGCGCCTACGTCGCCGCGAACGTCGTCATGTGGGTGCGCTTGCGCCCGACCAAAAAGAAATCGTGATGCGCGCGGAGGCACGCGCGTTGTTGCGCGGCCCGTACGCCATCGTGAACGAAGCGCCCGACGCGCGCCGCCTCATCGAAGCGGTGCTTGTCGCAGGATTTCGGATCGTGCAGTATCGCGCGAAAAGAGGCATCGATCGCGCCCGGCTGCGCGCATTCGCCGATCTCGCCCGCGCGCGCGGCGCACTCGCAATCGGCAATGACGATTGGCGCGCGGCGCGTGAAGCGGGTTGCGACGGCGTGCATCTCGGCCCCGGCGACGACGGCTTCGAGGATCCCGCGCGCGTGCGCGCGGCGTGGCCCGAGGCGATCGTCGGCCTTTCGATCGGCAACCCCACCGAAGCGCGCGCGGCCGATCTCGGCGCGGTCGATTATCTCGGCGTCGGCGCGGTCTTTGCGACAGCGAGCAAGGCCGATGCGGGCGCTCCGATCGGGCTCGTCGGGCTGCGTGCGGTCGCCGACGTGACGGCGCTGCCGATCTGTGCGATCGGTGGTATCACCGCCGACCGGCTCGCCGGCGTGCGTGCGAGCGGCGCCGCGATGGCTGCGACCATCGCCGCAATCGCGCAGGCCGCCGATCCCGCCGCGGCGGCCCGCCGCTTCGTCGCCGCCTGGGAGAGCGCGGCAGCATGAAGGCCGTCTTGAGCATCGGCACGACGCATCCGTGGAACGTCGCGGGGGTGGGGCTCGATATTCGGCTCGGTGCGCGGACCGGAAACGATGTGTATACGGTGGTCGCCGCGGTGAGCGCGCAGGATGCCGGTGGGGTGCGCGCGCTTCACGCCGTCGATCCGGTGACGCTTCGCGAACAACTCGGCAGCGTTCCATGGCCGCAGATCGCCGCGGTGCGCGTCGGCGCGCTTCCCAGCGCCGAGCACGTTGCCGTCGTCGCCGAACGGATCGCGGCGCACCCGCGCCTCTACACGGTCGTCGACCCGGTGCTCGCCGCCTCCCCCGGCGGTGCGCTCGCCGCGCCGGGAACGCTCGAGGCCCTGCGCGATCGACTTCTCTCGCTCGAAAACGCCATCGCGACGCCGAATCTCGCGGAGGGCGCCGCGCTCCTCGGGCGCCGCGCGATCGAGCGCGAGGAGATGGATGACGCTGCGCGCGCGATACTCGCGCTTGGTGGTTGCGCCGTGGTTCTGACCGGCGGCCACCTCGAAGGCGAGCCGCGCGACGTTCTCGTGGAGCGGGCTCGCGAACGCATTCGTTCCGAATCGCTCGCGGCATCGCGCATTCCCGGCAAGCATCGCGGCACGGGCTGCACGCTCGCGTTCGGCATGGCGGCCGCGCTCGCCGACGGCGCCTCGATCGGCGATGCGCTTCGCTCGGCGCGCGCGTTGGTGCGCGCACGGCTTGGCGAGGCGGTATAACGCATTGACGCTCGCGGCGACGGCAAGGTAGAAACAAACGATGGCACTCGAAAAGAAACCTCGCGTGATGTCGGGCATGCGCCCGACCGGCGGATTGCACCTCGGTCATCTCGTCGGCGTGCTCACGCAGTGGCGCGACTATTGCGAGAGCGCGGAGGCGTATTTCGAGATCGCCGATCTCCACGCATACACCACCGGCTTCGAAAATCCGCAAGCGATTCGCGATGCGCGCAATGAAATGGTCGCGGTCTGGCTCGCCGCGGGCGTCGATCCGCAAAAGGCGACGATTTTCTTGCAGAGTGCGGTTCCGGAGATCGCCGAACTACACGTGCTGCTGTCGATGGTTACGCCGGTCTCGTGGCTCGAACGCGTGCCCACCTATAAAGGGCAGATCGAAGCGCTCGGCGCCGAGATCGCCACCTATGGATTCCTCGGCTATCCCCTGTTACAGCTCTGCGATATCGCCGTCGTGCGCGGAGAGCGCGTCCCGGTCGGGCGCGACCAGGTCGCGCACCTGGAATTCGCTCGCGAAGTGGTGCGCCGTTTCAACCATCTCTACGGCGAGGGAAACGACGTACTCGTCGAACCGCAGCCGACGCTCTCGGAGTTTCCGGAAGTTCCGGGAACCGACGGCCGCAAGATGAGCAAGAGTTACGATAACGCGATCCTCATCGCCGACGACGAAGCGACGACGACGCAGCGTATTCGCACGATGTTTACCGATCCGCAGAAATTACGAAAAGGCGATCCGGGACATCCGGAGATTTGCCCGGTTTTCGCGCTTTGGAAATTGGTGCCGCAGGCTGCGCTCGAACGCATCGCGTCGGAGTGCCGTAGCGGCGCGCTCGGATGCGTCGCCGATAAAGCGGCGTTCGCCGAGGCGCTCAACGCCTATCTCGCGCCGGTGCGAGAGCGATACCGATTGTTTCGTAGCGATCCCGGCGAAGTCGAGCGTATCATCGCCGAAGGCACCGCGCGTACGCGCTCCGTAGCCGGCGAGGTGCTCGCCGACGTGAAACGAGCGATGAAGCTGCTCTAGCGCCGCTTACTCAGCGTAGGACCGATCCCAGAGCCAGCGGCGTGCCTGCTGCGGCTCTTTGCGCACGAGCGAAAAAACGTACGCGACGATCGCGACGACGATAAACAGCACCGTAGCGACGAAATCGGCGGTGCGCGGTGTGCCGGGCAGCTGAAAGGCGGAGAGCCGGACGAGTGCGAGTGCGGCGGTCGAGCATGCAAAGCAGCACCACGCCGCGCGCAAGAACGGCGCGCTCCGTTCGGTGCGCAGGGCGATGGCGACCCACGCGAACGAGAACAGTATTTGTATGAAGATCACGGCGCGCTGCCGCTACCGTTTCCGCGCGCCCACGGGTAGGCGCCGAGGCGCTGCGGCTCGCGGCGCAGCAGCGAGAGCCCCCAAAACGCGATCGCCGGCAGAATCTCGGCGACCTTCCACGTCCATCCGGTCGGCAGTGCGTGGTCGACGGCCTGAATGCTCCACGCCAGGGCTACGAGCGCGCACCAGAGGATCGCGACGCGGAGCATCCACTGCGATGCGGTCGTCCGCATCGCCAAGCTCACGATCGGGGCGGCAAGGATAATGGTGGGGAGATTAACGCCGTCGATCAACCGCGTACTACGCTTTAAAGCTCGGGAGCGCCGCTTTGATCTGTGCGAGCGCGTAATCGATATCCTCGAGCGACGCTGCGTAACTAAAGCGGAGGTAGCCTTCGCCGGCTTTCCCGAATGCGGCGCCGCCGGTCAACGCGACGCCGGCGTTTTCGAGCAGGTAGGCCGCGAGTTTGCGATCGTCGTGCGTGATCTGCTGTACGTTGGCGAAGGCGTAAAACGCACCCTCGGGCATCTTGCACGAGAAGCCGGGAATCTCGTTGAGCCCGGCGACGATTTTATCGCGTCGCCGGCGGAACATCTCGTTCATCTCGCGCACCGGCTCCTCGGGCCCGGTCAGCGCGGCGATACCGGCCATTTGCACGAAGGTCGTCACGCAGCTAAAGGTATTGTTGTTGAAGAGCGTCGTTGCGTTGATGATCTTCTCGGGACCGACGGCGTACCCGAGGCGCCAGCCCGTCATCGCGTAGGCCTTCGAGAAACCGTCGAGGATGACGGTGCGTTCGCGCATTCCCGGAAGCGTCGCGATCGAGAGGTAGGGCGTATCGAGATAAAAGTTCCGCGAATAGATCTCGTCGGCGATGACGAGAATATCGTGCCGAATGGCGATCTCCGCGATGCGTTCCAAATCGCCGCGGGTGAGCACGCCGCCCGTCGGGTTGTGCGGCGAGTTGATCAACAGCACTTTGGTGTTATCGCTCGCGCGACGTTCGAGTTCGTCGAGATCCATGCGCCAGTTGCGCGACTCTTGCAACGGAATCGCGACGACTTTCGCTTCGAGATAGCTCGCCGCAGAAGCGTAGGCGGGGTACGCCGGATCGAAATACATAAATTCGTCGCCGGGATCGAGCAGCGCCGAGAGCAGGTTCCACACGATCGGTTTGAGGCCCGGGCCGACGGTGACGTTCGCCGGCGAATATGCCGGCGTGAGCCCGCGGAAACGCGAAACGAAATCGGCGATACATTCGCGCAATTCCATCACCCCCGCCGACGGCGAGTAGTGCGTGTGT
>JAJXXM010000147.1 GCA_021781095.1 bacterium | reverse complement strand
CCCGACGATTGGGATAAGTGATGAAGGACGCGATGGCATCCTTGAATCCCGCTATGGAGTGACAGATTATGCTAAAAGTGCTATATTGTGCCTGAGGCACGCAGGGTTAAACCCATCGTCTGGGTCGCCTCGGCGAAGCGCGACCTCAAGGAGATGCCAGAGGACGTTCAGGACGAGGTCGGCTACGCGCTGGAGCAGGTGCAGCGCGGAGAAACTCCGGACAACGCGGATCCGCTCCACGGCAACCTCAGCGGTGTCTTTGAAATCAAGAGCGACGACGAAGATGGCGCAACCTATCGCACCGTATACACCACGAAAATTGGCGACGTGGTCTACGTCCTCGACGCATTCAAGAAAAAATCGAAAGAAGGGGACTCTACTCCGAAGACCGATCTCGACCGGGTCGAACAACGCCTGAAATGGGCGAGGGAACATCATGCAAAGCAAAAGTAACGAACGCGAAGTTGAGTTCGAAGTCGGAAGCGGAAACGTTTTCGCCGACCTTGATTTGGGAAACCCCGAAGAGCGCCGGCTCAAGGCGGCCCTCATGCGCGCGATCAATCGCGAAATCAAAACTCGCAAGCTGAATCAAACCGCGGCGGCAGAGTTCATAGGCCTGACGCAGCCCGACGTTTCCCGAATTTCTCGCGGTCAGGGGCGGACCTTTTCGGTGGAACGATTGCTCGATGTCCTTAAAAAACTCAATGTCGATGTCGAAATCACGATGCAGCACGGCACCGGGCAACTGCTCGTGCGCGAACTTGTATAACCGTTTCGTCGGTAGCTACGTGCTCGGATAGGTATTGCCGATGGCCGCGTTTTTGTCGTTGGCTCTCGCCGCCTACCGATTCCGAGGCTAAATCGCTCGATGCTCCTGTGACATCTGCACCATGCCTGGGCGGGAACTCCGCTTAACGACGGCCGGAAGGCGCTGACGGCCCCGCACCTAAGGTACGCCGAATGGAATTACCGTTATCGGTCCTGTTGTCTCGCGCGCTCGTCGCATTTGCCGTCGAATTCGAAAGCAAGATGCCGCCGCAAGCCCCGTCGCTTGCGATGTGGTCGAACGTGTTGCAATTCGTCGACGGCGATGGCGTGACCATGCCGGAACTACTCTCGCGGTCAGGGCTGTCGAATGCGGCGATGAAAAGCATGGTCGCGTGTATGGAACGCCACGGATGGGTCGAGAAAACGTTGCACGGCGACGCAGAGCGTATTCGACTGACGGCGCGGGGTTCTGCTTTGCTGCCGAGATGGTCCGCCGTTGCGGCCGAACTCGAGCGCGATTGGACCGCACGTTATGGTACGGACATTGCGTTGTTGCGGACGTCCCTGGAGCGTCTCGTTGCCGATCTCCCGGATGGGCTCGCAAACTTTCCGATCCCGCTTCCCAACCGTGGGGCTCACCCCACCGGCGAATAGGCACAATATTCTCTTGCGATTCCGATTCCAGCCACTCCCGCTGAGAGAAAGCGTCCGCGGACAGCTCCTTGAAAAGGGCGTTCAACGAAGGCATAGCGGATGAAATAGCTTCGAACACTTGGACCTAATGCGTCGGAGGTGCGAGAACATGGGAAAGATCGTCTTTGGAATGATGCAGTCCCTCGACGGCTACGTTGCCGGCATTAATGGCGAGCTCGAGCCGCCGCTTCACGCACCACCGGGCATTGCACTCTTTCGTTATTGGGTCGATCACGTTCGTAAACTTGCGGGCATGCTGTACGGCCGTCGCATGTACGAGGTAATGCGCTATTGGGACGAGGATCGTCTGGAGTGGGACGCGGCCGAGCACGAGTTCGCAAAGGCGTGGCGGGGGCAACCGAAATGGGTTGCATCACGCACGCTGCGGTCGGTCGGCGCCAACGCTACGCTTGTCGGCGACGATCTCGAAGCCTTCGTCCGTCGGCTGAAGACGGAGGTCGACGGCGTGATCGAAATTGCCGGGCCCGATCTAGCCGCGAGTCTCACAGACCTCGGTCTTATCGACGAGTATCATCTCTACTTTCGTCCGTTTGTTCTTGGTCGCGGCAAACCGTACTTCGCCGGTGCTCGCCCCCCACTCCGACTCGTCGGCACCAATCGTGTCGGCGAGGACGCGGTCAAGCTTTCGTACGTTCCTGCCTGACAACGCTTATCGCAGAGCTGGTTCAAGAACCTTGGTCTCGATGTGGTCGATCTCTTACTGAGTCCTTTTCCGGCACGGGCAATGGGGCGTTCAAGCGCGAAGCCGGCCTGGTTCCGCGCATATCGTTCGCTTATCAACGGACGCAGCGCGATGGCCAAGGCGGTCTTCGCCCATAGTCGCCTTGCTTAGGGATCGTGAGCATCTTGCGGCTGGCCGCAGCCGGTGCGAGGCACGCGAGAACCGGTAGCGAAGGGCTCCGCTATGAACCGCTTTGCTTTCGTCACGACATCGGCGGCGGGCGCTCTCGCAGCCTCGGCAAAATCGGTCTCGGCGCTCGCCGCCTCCGGCCTCGGTGGAGACTGGGAGTGCACCGCGAGCGGTGAAGGATCGTGCGGAGATTCCGTCGGGCGCTTTAAACTCACGCTCACGCAATCGGGCGATACCATTACCGGATCGTACTACGCTGGGACCGCCTCACTCGCGGGCGCGCTCGAAGGCAACGTGCTGCGCGGCACCTGGAAAGAGAGCGACGGAACCGGTACGCTCCGGTTCATTTTTTCCGACGACGGCAAATCGTTCGAAGGGAGTTGGAGCATTCCCGGCTCGACTTCAGCGGGCGGCTGGAGCGGCGAGCGGAGCAGTTAGCGAGCCACGTTCCTGGCGGCGCCTTCGCTGCTACGTGCTCGGATAGGTATTGCTGATGGCCGCGTTATAGAGCTTCTGGTTCGGGATCGGGGTCAAGCACTCCGAACAGGGATCGCACGAGACGATGCGCACCGTCAGTAACGGCTCGGCAAGATACCCAATCGTGCAATTGGTGTGCGTGGTTCCCGTCCAGGTGGAACTCACGTGGTCCCAGGTGTCGAAGCCGACGTCGCAGTTTGCCGCCTGGCAATCGAGATAGGTCACGAAGGATGCGGTGGTCGTAGCGAACCCCGGGCGTGGGTCGGGTGCCCAGCCGAAGCCGAGGCCCCGCATGTCGGCGACGTTATTATCGTTTTGGACCGAGACGTTCGATGCCGAGCAGCGCTGAAAGCCAATCGCCGAACCCCACGCGCTGAAGCCCGCCGCCTGCAAATCTTCCGGATTGATCGCTCGGACGTAATTTGCAACGCAATCGTTTGCAGTGACGCCGCCGAAGCTGTAGATCTCGAGCCCGGTCGCTTTCGCTCCCGATGCCGGGTGCGTCGCCAGATCGTTCGAGCCGTCCAAAATACGCGTGGCGGTGAATCCCTGCACCGTCACCAACCAGCTGAGAAAGACCGACATGCCGTGTGCGTCGTCGCAGCACCCGGTGATATCGGTCGACGAGCACGCCGTGAACGTGAGGTTGTTGCAGAACGTCGGCAAAAAGCCGATCGCCGTGTGTCCGGTGGTCAGGACGTTGTTGTGGAAAAATGTTTGCGCGGTATTGACGTTGCAATTCGTGGTCGTGACGTAGGAACACCCGACGTAACTAAAGCCCTGCACGGCTCCGTCGTTGTTCACCAGCGAACTCGCGTAGCAATCGTTCACCGTCGAGAGCGTGGTCGAAATCAACTGGAAAGCCGCGCTTGCATCGGTCGTGACATTGGTTCCGGTGACGCTGCATTGGGCGATCGTCACATCTTGCCCGTTCATCACGAGCATGCCGCTCGGCGTGAGGCTACGCACGTTGAGGTTCTGCATGCACAAGCCGGTGACGGCAACCTTCGAAATGGCGAGGCCGCAGACCTGATTTGCCATAATGCCGTGCTCGGTGAACGAGGCCAGCGTGCCGTTGGCGATGGTGATATTGTCGAGCGGCCCGACGAGGTTGATCGCGCTGAGTTGCATGCTCTTGTCGGCGATCGAGGCCGCGAGCGTATACCCTGCAAGATCGAGCGTGACGTTGCTCGCCTGAATCGTGATCGCCGCCGTCGCCGTCGCGCTCGGTGTCCAGGTGATGTTTCCGCCGAGCGTGTAGCTCCCCGGCGACGTAATGCAGATCCCCGCGCTTGGAATCGACGAGATCGTGCTTCCCGTTTGTATCTGTCCGCACGCGGTGCTGAGATAGTTCCGAGAGAGCGCTTCCAGGTGCGGTGCGGAATCGAAGGTGTCGAGCAGCCACTGCTGGTCGAGGTGTCGGAATTCGGGCTTTGCAAGCACCGCGCTCAACCCGTATCGATCTGCGGACGTGCTCGCAAGCGGACGGCAGAGCCCCGCGAGCGGCGTTGGGGTTGGAAGCGGCGCCGGCCCCGAGCTTCCGCCGCCTCCGCCGCACGCCGCGAGCGCGCCGGTCGCGAGGATGCCTTGGATCACCCGCGCCCGAGAAATGTACGTGCCGTGCTCCGACATGGGAACCTCCGCTTCCAACTGGGCGCTTCGTGCAGCAAATCCAACGATGCACACCTTCGGGAATCGTTGGTCGCGCTGCGTTCTGGCTTCCGCTCGGTTGCTCCCTCCGGCTAGAGACCGTTGGGGCGATAGCGTTCGAAAAAGAGGAGCTCGGCGTTCCCGGCCGTTGCGGAGTCAAAGCGGAGAAAGCCGCACTTTTCGGCGACGCGAATCGAGGCGGCGTTGCGCGCGTCGATGAGGCAGACCGTGCGCTCCGAGCGAAGGTGCCGGTCGCCCCACGCCGTCGCGGCGCGCACCGCTTCGGTCGCCAAACCCTTGCCGCGTGCATCGTCGGCGAGCGCCCAGCCCAACTCGGGGATGCCCTGCATCGTTGCGGCGATCTCGCGTTTGAAATCGGCGAAGCCGAGTTCGCCGATGAACCGTCCGGTCGCGGTTTCTTCGATCGCCCAGTACCCGAAGCCCAAAAACTCCCAGAGCCCGACGTAGCCGCGCATGCGCGCCCACGTTTGCAGGCGCGTCGAGGGCGCTCCGATATAGGCCGTCACCGCAGGGGCCGCCCACATCGCCGCGCAGGCCTCGAAATCGTCGGGCCGATGCGCGCGCAGGCGCAGGCGCGGGGTCTCGATGGTCGGCGCACGTTCGAAACGCATACCGCGTGACGTTATGGCACGAAAGGCGCGCTCCTATGCGGCGCCGCAAAAGGGAACCGCCGCCGCCCACCGCAAGTGCCGCCTATGAGCATCTCGGAGTTCTACGATCGCGCCGACGCCCTGGAGATGGCGCGCGCGGTCCGCGCCGGCGAGGTGACGCCGCGCGAACTGCTCGACGAAGCGATCGCGCGCGCCGAGCGCGTGAATCCGCACCTCAACGCCATCGCCGCACGCCGCTACGAAGACGCGCGCGTCGACGCCGAACGGAGCGGGCGCGACGGCTCCTTCGCCGGGGTTCCCTTCGTCGCCAAGGATCTCGGCCCGCAGCTCGCCGGGTTGCCGATGACGATGGGGAGCCGCTATTTCGCGCGCTACGTTCCGACCGAAGATCACGAGTTTTTTCGGCGCGCGAAACGCACCGGAGCGATCGTCTTCGCAAAGACGACGACTCCGGAATTCGGGCTCTCGCCGTTTACCGAAACCGTCCTCTTCGGTGCGACGCGCAACCCGTGGGACCTCGCGCGCACGCCCGGCGGTTCGAGCGGCGGCAGCGCCGCGCTCTGCGCCGCGGGCGTCGTACCGATCGCGCACGGCAACGATATGGGCGGCTCGATTCGTATTCCCGCGAGCTGCACCGGGCTCTTCGGGCTCAAACCCAGCCGCGGGCGCACGCCCGGTGTCGGCGGCGTTATCGGGCACGCAAATATCGACCACGCCATTTCGCGCAGCGTGCGCGACAGCGCCGCGATGCTCGATGCACTGCGCTCCGATGACGGCGCGCGCTTTCTCCCCGAAGTCGCGCGCGATCCGAAACCGTTGCGTATCGCGGTCGTGCGCGGCCCGCTCCTCGGGCACGGCTACTCCGCAGAGTCGCTCGAAGCGCTCGACGCTGCGGCGGAACTCTGCGCCTCGCTCGGGCACAGCGTCGTCGACGACGAACCGCAGGGCATCGATTACGACGCGATGTCGTACGCGTTGCTGCTGCTCTTCGCGAGCAATACCGGCTGGATTCTCGGCGCGGGAAATCCCACGCCGCAACGCCGTTTGCGCGGCGACGATATCGAGCCGATCGCCGCGGCGATGCTCGCGATCGCGCGCACGATCGCCCTCGACGAACTTACCACCGCCGTCGTCGACCAGCAAAAATTGACCGCCGCCTACGATGCGTTCCTCGAGCGCTACGATGTCGTGCTCACGCCGACGCTCGCCGCGCCGCCGGTCCGCATCGGCGAACTCGCGCTCACGCGCTTCGAGGTGATGCAGGTTGGGCTGCTCACGCATCTGCGCGCGCCGGCGCTCATCGGCAAAGCCGCGCGCGATATCGCCGGGCGCATGTTCGATTGGCTGCCCTCGACCCCCATCTTCAATCTCACCGGGCAGCCCGCGATGTCGGTGCCGCTGCATTGGAGCGCCGAGGGGCTGCCGGTCGGCGTGCAGTTCGCCGCCCGCCGCAATGACGAGGCGACCCTCTTCGCCCTCGCCGGGCAGCTCGAACGGGCGCAGCCCTGGCACGCGCGCCGCCCGCCGCTCTCCAGCTCTGCCACCCTGTTGGCACAGTAAGGCGAGAAAATGCCTCCATGAGAGGCGCAGGTCGCTTGCCGATGCCCCGGGAGGGTGCTAGACTCTTTGGGTTGCCCTTGTGGGCACTTGTACGTGCGTTTTCGCACGAACGCTCTTGCCCTGCCGCTAGAGGTCAGGGTCGTCCGGGTCTGCATCCGGCGTCCAGAGGAGTCATTCGGTTGAGTCAGTTTGAGGCTTCCCTGCGGCGTGGCTGCGGATCACCAGATCTGCGAACGAAAGGCTGAACCGATGTCAACCCCAACCAAAGTCAAACGCGCGACCAAAGATCGCCGTCCGAAGAAGAAACCGTGCTCGCTCTGCATTGAGAAAGCGGTCGATGTCGTCTATCGCGATGTGAGCCGCCTGCGGAAATACGTCTCGGAGCGCGGCAAAATCGTTCCGCGTCGCATCTCGGGCGCATGCTCGAAGCATCAACGGATGGTCACCGTCGCCGTGAAGCGCGCGCGCGTTATCGCCTTTCTCCCCTTCGTTGCGGAGTAGGCGGCGCTATAGTGAAAGTCATCCTCTCCCAGGACGTCAAAACGCTCGGTAAGACCGGCGATGTCGTCGACGTCGCCGAGGGCTACGGTCGCAACTACTTGCTGCCGCGCGGCCTCGCCGCCGAAGCGAGCAAAGGCGCGATCGCGCAGCTCGGGCAGCAGCGTGCCGCCGCCGCCAAACGCGAAGCGAGTGCGCTCGCCGATGCCGAGGCGCTCGCGCAGCGGATCGCCGAGGCGAAGATCGCGGTCCCCGCAAAGGCGGGCGGCAACGGCAAGCTCTTCGGTGCGGTCACCAATGCCGATATCGCCGAAGCGCTCGAACGCGAGCTCGCGGTCGCCGTCGACAAGCACAAAATCGAGATCAAGGCGCAGATCAAGGCGCTCGGGTCCTACCCGGTGGAAATTAAGTTGCATCGCAACGTCACCGCGAAGGGCACCGTGAGCGTCGTCGCGGCCTAACCGAAAGCGCAGCGAGATGGCGTCGGGCGCCGATACGCGCACCGAGCAACGCCTCCGTCGGCGCGTCGGTGCTGAAGAAGAGCTGCTGCGCCACGTCGGCGCGCTGCTCGATCTTCTCGCCGGAGCGATCGGGCAAGACCAAGTCGTTCTGCGCGCCGGAAAAGTCAGCGCGCTCAAATTACTCCGCTCGGCCACCCTGCCCGACCGCCTCTGTGCGCTCGGGCGCTTGGTCTTTGAGGATCCGACGCTCGAACGGGTGACCACGCGCGCCGCGCAGCGCAAAGCGATCGCCGAGATCGAAGAAGCGCTCGCCGAGTTGCTCGCGCAGCGCTCGGTCGAAGATGCGATCGATCGCAAGGTCAACGAAAAAGTCAGCGCGCGCCACCAGAGCTATCTCAACGATCTCAAGGCCGAAGCGCTGCGCGAAGACGGCGGCCCCGAGACGCCGGCGACGCAAGCAAAACTCGCCGAACTCGATGCGCTCTCCTCGCGTAAGCTCGCGCTCGACGCGATGGCGCGCCTGCGCCCCGCGCACCTGCGCGATCTCGTCGGGCAAGATGAAGCGGTCGCCGCGCTCATCGCGAAAATCTCCTCGCCCTACCCGCAGCACGTCATTCTCTACGGCCCGCCCGGCGTCGGTAAAACCACCGCCGCGCGCCTCGCGCTGGAAGCGGCGAAAGCGCGCCCCTACGCACCGTTTGCC
>JAJXXM010000368.1 GCA_021781095.1 bacterium | reverse complement strand
GTTGACGGCTTCGTCGACGGTATCGTAGATATCGAACACTTTAATCAATCCGGTGATGTCGAATATTTTTCGCGTTTGCGGATTGGTCGAAACGAGCGTTACCGCCCCGCCATGCTCGCGAACGCGCTTGAGGCCGCCGATGAGAACGCCGAGCCCCGTCGAATCGATATAACGCACGTTTTGCATGTCGATCGCGAAGGTATAGGTGCCCTTGTCGATGAGCTTCCCTATAAAATCCTTGACCTTCGGTGAGGTGTAGACGTCGATCTCTCCGTCGAGCGAAACGACCGCGATGGAGCCGTTCACCGAGCGAACTTGCATTTGAATGTCCACGCGCGCCACTACGCCCCGTCCGCCCGCTGCTCTGCAGGGCCGCCGTCGGAACGGTCGTTTCCCGACGTCCGCGCCTGCTCCAATATCGTACGGCCGCGTTCGTAGAGGTCGGCGGCATTGCTCTGCCACGCCGCAGTCGCTTCCCCGACGCGATCGCGAAGATCGCCGGTCGCATCGACGGCCTGATTGCTCGCCTCGCGCGCCTTACCGATAACCGCGTCGCGCGTCTCTTCGTCGGCAAGCAAAAGTGCGGCGGCCGCGCCGATTGCGGCACCGATCAACAAACCGACGACAAAGCCTCCGCCATTGGGGCGATCGCTCACTGCGCGCTACCTCCACGAGCATCGTTCCCACCGACGAAGCGTTTCAAACGTTCGGCGACGATATTGATGCTCTCGCCGAAACTCGTCACCCCGGGAACGACCGCGCTTTTCGAAAGCTCGGCGGTCTGCGCGAGCGCCGATGCCGCCCCTTCGAGCGATTTCGCCGCGGTCGCTAAGTGGCCGACGGCCTGCTCCGCGCCGTTCGCCGCGCCGCTGACGTGTTGCAACGTCGATGCGGCGGCGGGGCCGATATCGCCGATCTGCGTGTCGATGACGTCGAGGGTCCTATTGAGGCGTCCGAACGTGCGAGCGAGAGCGATCGCCGCGACGATCAGTGCGAGCCCGGCGAGAAAGGCGCCGCCGCCGACACCGTAATCGAGAACGGCGTGAAGTGTATATGCGTCGTTGGTCATAATACGCTCTCCCTTCGCGACCGATCCCCCGGAGGCTTGCTAACGTACGCGATCGACCGCCCGAGCGAGCAGATCCGCGGCGAGGACGAGCTCGCGCTCCTCGCTCTCAGGCGCGAACGAAAAGCGGAGCACCCCGCGCTGAAGCGCGGGGTCGAGCCCCATCGCGGCGATCACGTGGCTCGGCTCGAATACCCCCGAGGTGCACGCACTCCCCGCGGAGGCGGCGATGCCGTCGAGATCGAGACGCATGAGGAGCGCCTCCGAGTCGGCTCCGGGAATCGCGACGCTCGAAATATTGGGAAGCCGGGGAGCTGCGTCCCCGTTCACCTGCAAGCCGGCGATCGTGCCCCGGACGCGCTCCTCGAAGCGCTCGCGGAGCGCACCCACCCGCCGCACCGCCTCCGCGCGCCCTTCAGCCGCGCGGTCGAGGGCGGCCGCGAGGGCAAAGATTCCCGGAACGTTCTCGGTCCCCGCACGCGCCCCGAATTCTTGCCCGCCGCCGTAAATGAGCGGCTCGAGCGGAAGCGCGGCGCGCATCGCCAGCACGCCGACCCCTTTCGGCGCGCCGAATTTGTGCCCCGAGATCGAGAGCAGATCGACGTCGAGGCTCGCGAGCGAGCAATCCATCCAGCGCGCCGCCTGCACCGCGTCGGTGTGGAAGAGCGCGCCCGCCGAGCGTGCGAGCGCCGCGAGTGCGGGGACGGGTTGGAGGACGCCGGTTTCGTTATTTGCGAGATGGATCGAGACCAACAGCGTGCGCTCGTCGAGCTCGCGCCGATAGCTCTCGATGTCGACGAGCCCGGCGCGATCGACCGCCAGCACGATCGCCTCGAAACCCTCGCGTTCGAGCGCGCGCGCCGCATGCAGCACCGCGTGATGTTCGGTCGCGCCGACCAAGATGCGTCGTCGCGAGCGCTCGCGAGAAGCGCGCGCCGTTCCGACGATTGCGAGCGAGTCGCTCTCCGAGCCGCCGCCGGTAAAGCGCACGTTCTTGCGCGGCACGCCGAGCAGGTGGGCGACGCGGTCGCGCGCGTCGTCGAGCAAGGCGTGCGCGGCACGCCCTTCGGCATGCAAAGAACTCGGGTTGTAATCGCTCTCGATCGCGTGCAGGTAGGCATCGCGCGCCGCGGCGGAGATCGGCGTGGTCGCCGCGTGGTCGAGATAGATGCGCTCGCGCATCATTCTTCGAAATACCGGCGCCCGCGCAACCGCTCCGGTAAAAATTCCTGAGCGGCGTCGGGATCGTCGTGCGTGTAAATGTAGTCGCGTCCGTATCCTAACGAGCGCATGAGCCCGGTCGGCGCGTTGCGCAGATGCAAGGGAACGGGATCGCGAGCGCCTTGCGTGACGTCGGCGAGAGCGGCGGAGTACGCCTTCCCAACGGCGTTGCTCTTCGGTGCGCGGGCGAGATAGAGCGTCGCGTGCGCGAGCGGATAATACCCTTCGGGCATCCCGACAAAATGCACCGCCTGTTGCGCCGCCATCGCCAACGGTAGCGCCGCCGCGTCGGCGAGCCCAACATCTTCCGAAGCGAGAATGACGAGGCGACGGGCGATGAAAAGTGGGTCCTCGCCGGCGTCGATGAGCCGCGCCAACCAATAGACGCTCGCATCGGGATCGCTGCCGCGAATCGATTTGATGAACGCACTAATCGTGTCGAAGTGGCGGTCGCCGCTCTTATCGTGCGCGCCGCGATGCAGCATCGCCGCGCGCACGCTCTCGAGATCGATCCTCCGCACGCCGTCGCGAACCGGCGCGATGCTCGCCGCAAACTCCAAACCGCCGAGGGCGGAGCGCGCGTCGCCGCTCGCCATCGCTACCAGCGCCGATCGCGCCTCGGGAGCGAGCTCGATTCGTTGCGCGCCGAGTCCGCGTTCGCTATCGGCGAGCGCGCGATCGACGATACGCTGCATGGCCTCGTCGTCGATCGGCGCGAGCACGACGACGCGAAGGCGCGAGAGCAATGCCGGGTTGACTTCGAAGGACGGATTCTCGGTGGTCGCACCGATCAGCGCGATCGTTCCTTCCTCGACATCGGGCAAGAGCGCGTCTTGCTGCGCCTTATTGAAACGATGAATTTCGTCGAGAAAGAGCAGCGTCGTGCGCCCGACCGCTCGCCGTTCGCGCGCGTCGGCGACGATGCGCCGCACGTCGGCGAGCCCGGCATTCACCGCCGAGAGCTGTTCGAAATGCGCGCCGACGCTCCCGGCGATCGCACGCGCGATCGTGGTCTTCCCGCTCCCCGGCGGCCCCCAGAGCAAGAGTGAGGGCAACGCGCCGCGGTCGAGCGAGGTGCGCAATGGGCTTCCGGCACCGAGGACCTCATCGTGGCCGAGAATCTCTTCCAGCGTGCGCGGGCGCATCCGAGCCGCGAGCGGTACGCTTCCCGAGAGCGATTCTTCGAAGAGCGAGCGCTCCATGGCTAACGATGGATGATTTTCGGGTTCTTGATAACGATCGGCTTGGGAGTCGGCGCGGATTCGCGAATTTGGCTCGGGAAGCGCAGCACGACGTTGCCGTCGGCCTCCGCTTGGCCGGTGATCGTATTGTAGAGCACGTGATCGGCGATGAGCGAGCGCGCGCCCTGGCGGACGTGCACGTCGCCGCGCAGATCGAGTTCGTGCGTGATGTCGTTGAGTTTTCCGCTCTGCGCGTCGGCGGTCGTATCGGCCTGCGTGTAATGCATGTGCCCGACGGCCGTGTAGATGCGCGTCTTTTCGTCGATCGTCATCTTGTCGGCGGTGAGCGTCGCCGGGCCGCGCCCGGAGGCCTTTTTCGTGCTGCTCAAACCGCCGAGATTGCCGTTCTTGTCGTGAAGCACGACGTGGCCGTAGAGCGTCGCCTGGCCGGTCTTTGCGTTTCCGTTCGCGCGGTCGGCATCGATCGTGGTTCCGTCGCGCGTGACGAGCACGTGGTTCGGAGCGCTGAAATCGTTGGTCTTTAAATTGAAATCGACGAGCGACGTGTGAATGTTCCATTCGCCGAACATGAACTGCGCCTGCGTTTTCGGTGCCGGTTGCGCCGCAGCGAGGAGCGTGAACGCCGCCGCCGCCGCGAACGCGACGATTCTGCGCGCGCTCATCGACGCGCCTTCACGACGTGCCGTTCGGCCGCACCCAACCGCGCCTCGATGAGTTCGAAGCTCAGCGTTCCTTCGCGCAGCACCAACGGTCGTTCTCTCGTACAATCCACAATTGCTGCTTCGCCGTCGTAACGAGTCGGCCCGTTTTCGATGAAGAGATCGGCGGCAGGTAGGCGCTCCAGCCCACCGCGCCCGCGATAGGGCGGGTCGCCGCTGGCATTCGCGCTGCTCACGGCGAGCGGCCCGCAACGGTCGAGAATGGCGCGCGCGAGCGGCTCGTCGGGGACGCGGACGCCCAGCGTCGGGTGCCCGGCGGTAATCTCTTCGCTGATGAACGACGGCCGAGCCACCAGCAACGTCACCGGGCCGGGAAGCAATCGCTTCGCCACCGCCGCGGCGACGACGTTTCCCGGAGCGTATTCGAGCAGTTCGGCGACGCCGGCGACGTGAAGCGTGAGCGGCTTATGGTCGGGGCGCCGCTTTTGCAGATAGATTCGGTCGACGGCGTCGAGACGGAGCGGATCGCATGCGAGCCCATAACTTGTATCGTGCGGAAAAATAACGGTTCCGCCCGCAAAGATAACGCGCGCGACCTCCTCGATGAGGAGCTCGCGCGGCGTCGTCCGTGCGTCGAGCGTTACGGCCACGTCGTTATACGCGAATGCGCATTCCCGTACCGAGTGCGACGCACGAAAGCGGATCCTCGGCGATGATCGCCGGAACGCCGGTTACTTCGGAGAGCAAACGATCGAGGCCGCGCAGCAAGGCTCCGCCGCCGGTAAGGATGACGCCGCGATCGATAATGTCGGCGGAGAGTTCCGGCGGCGTCTTTTCGAGTACGCCTTTCACCGCTTCGACGATCGCGCCGATCGGCTCGCCGAGCGCCTCGCGAATCTCCTCGCTGGTCACCTTCACGGTTTTAGGAAGACCGTTGATCAGATCGCGGCCGCGAATTTCCATCGCGAGCTCCTGTTCGAGTTTGTACGCGGAGCCGACCTTGATTTTGATCTCTTCGGCGGTCCGTTCGCCGATCGTCAGGTTATGCACGCGGCGAATGTAGCGCGTGATCGCTTCGTCGAGTTTGTTGCCGGCGACGCGCAAGGACTGCGAGACGACGATACCGCCGAGCGAGATCACCGCCACGTCGGTGGTGCCGCCGCCGATATCGACGACCATGCTTCCCGAAGGGCCATCGATGGGAAGCCCGGCGCCGATCGCCGCCGCCATCGGCTCTTCGACGATCTCGACCGCGCGCGCGCCCGCGAGCTTCGCCGCATCTTTCACCGCGCGTTCTTCGACGCTGGTGATCTCGGCCGGAACGCAGATCGTCACGAACGGCTTCGGCGCGAAGAGCGAACTGAACCACGAGCGGTCCTTCATGACCTTCTTGATGAAATAGGCGAGCATCGCTTCGGTCACTTCGAAATCGGCGATGACGCCGTCGCGCAGCGGGCGAATCGCTTGAATGTGCGCCGGCGTTTTTCCGAGCATCTGGCGCGCTTCTTCGCCGACCGCGAGCACCTTGCCGGTGTTCATGTCTTTCGCGACGACCGACGGCTCGCGCAAGACGATCCCCTTGCCCTTGACGTTGACCAGCACGTTCGCCGTGCCGAGATCTATACCGATTTCCAATTTAGACTCCCGTAGAAGAGGTGGTGCCCGTAGCGACACGGGGAAAGCTTTGCGTTTCGAAGAGCGTGCTCGGCTCTTCGAGCGGGGTGATGCCGCTCGAACGTTGCGCCTGTGCGCCCAACGCCGAGAGCATCGTTTCGAGATGTTCGTACCCGCGATCGATATATTCTAAGCCGATAATTTCGGTCTCGCCCGATGCGGCGAGCCCCGCGACGACCAACCCCGCACCGGCACGAATATCGGGCGCTTCCACCGGCGCGCCGGAGAGCCGTTCGACGCCGGTGATCGTCGCCGTATTGCTTTCCATCGCGACTTTAATATCGGCGCCCATGCGCGCGAGTTCGTTCACGTAGGAGAAACGCGCGTTGAAGATCGATTCTTCGACGAACGATTTTCCGGGGCAAGTGCAGAGCATCGCCGTCATTTGCGGCTGAAGGTCGGTCGGAAAGGCGGGGTAGGGAGCGGTCACGATCGACGTGCCGCCCGTCACGCGCTTTCCGTCGACGCGCACCCAGTCGTCGCCCTGCGTTACGGTCGCACCGCACTCCGTGAGTTTCTCGGTCAGCGCGGCGAGGTGTGCGGGGATGCAACGGCGGACCGTCACGTCGCCGCGCGTTGCGACGCCGGCGACGAGCAACGTGCCGGCAACGATGCGATCCGGAATGATTTCGTATTCGACGCCATGCAGTTCGTCAACGCCTTCGATGACCAGCGTGTCGGTTTCGATACCCGAGATCTTCGCGCCCATCGCCGCGAGAAAACGCGCGAGGTCGACGACTTCGGGTTCGAGTGCGACGTTGCGCAACGTCGTCGTCCCTTCGGCGAGCACCGATGCGAGCAACGCATTTTTCGTCGCGCCGACGCTGGGCATCCGAAATTCGATCTCGCCTCCGCGCAGACGTCCGTCGCGCGCGGCGGCGAGCAAGTACCCGTGTTCGTTGCGCACCTCGCAGCCGAGCGTTCGAAACGCTTGTTCGTGCATGTCGGTCGCGCGCGTCCCCAAGACGCAACCGCCCGGGAGCGGCACTTCGGCGCGGCCGAAGCGGCCGAGCAACGGGCCGACGAGATCGAACGATGCGGCGAGTTTGCGAACCAACGCGTAGGGCGCTCGATAGGTCGCGACGTTACTCGCGTCGACGACGAGCGCGTCGCCGTCGTAGCGCAGGCGCGCACCGAGTGCTTCGAGCAGTGACCACATCACCGAGACGTCGGTGATGTGCGGAACGCGGCGCAGCGTCACCGGACCGCGGGCGAGCAGCGCCGCGGCCATAATCGGCAGCGCGGCGTTTTTCGCGCCGTGGGTATCCACCGAGCCTACCAGCGCGCCGCCCCCGCGAACGCGCAAAACCGTATCGAAGCGATCAATCATGCCTGTACCGCGCTATTTCGCGCCCGAGCGCGGGGCGCCCCGCCCCGAGAGGCTCCTAGGCGCTGCGTGCGAGCCGCAGCTTCGCCTCGGCGAAGGCGATCGCGTTGGGATCGGCGGCGCCGGCGAGTTCGGCGCGGGTCGCCTCGATATCGATCTCCTCGATCGAGAGCGCCCGTTCCACCAGGACGGTCACGCGGTCGGGAAGGGCCTGGATGAAGCCGTCGTCGGTCGCCAATTCGAGGCGACGGCTCCCGGAATCATCGCTGACATCGGCCCGCAGGACGCCCGGCTTGAGCGCGCCGACGAACGGGGCATGCCCGGCGAGGATGCCTTCCTCGCCCTCGGTCGTCACCGCAATCACCAGCGACGCCTGCCCTTCGAAGAGGACGCGCGTCGGCGCGATGAGTTTAAACGCGAACGTTGCCATCGTCGGCGACGCTAGACCTTCGCGCCCATTTTATCGGCGTTCTCTTTGACCTCGTCGATGCCGCCGGCGTAGAAGAACGCGCTCTCGGGGAGATGGTCGACCTTCCCGTCGAGCACTTCTTTAAACGACGCGATGGTATCGCTGAGTTTGACGTACTTACCGGCCCGGCCCGTGAACTGCTCGGCGACGAAGAACGGCTGCGAGAAGAAGCGCTGGATGCGGCGCGCGCGGCCGACGGCGATTTTGTCTTCTTCGGAGAGCTCTTCGACGCCGAGGATTGCGATGATGTCTTGCAGGTCGCGATAGCGCTGCAGCGTCTCTTGCACGCCGCGGGCGACGGCGTAATGTTCGTCACCGATAATCTGCGGATCGAGAATGCGCGAGCTCGATGCGAGCGGATCGACGGCGGGGTAGATGCCGAGTTCGGAGATCGGCCGCGAGAGCGCGGTCGTCGCATCGAGATGGGCGAACGTCGTCGCGACGGCGGGGTCGGTGTAATCGTCGGCGGGAACGTAGACCGCTTGCACCGAGGTGATCGAGCCCTTGCGCGTCGAGGTGATGCGCTCTTCGAGCGCGCCCATGTCGGTGGAGAGCGTCGGCTGATAACCGACCGCCGAGGGCATGCGCCCCATCAGCGCCGAGACTTCGGAGCCCGCCTGGAGATAACGGAAGATGTTGTCCATGAACAACAACACGTCGGCGCCGAGTTCGTCGCGGAAATATTCGGCCATGGTAACG
>JAJXXM010000311.1 GCA_021781095.1 bacterium | reverse complement strand
CATCGATCTCCGCACGCGTTTCGGCATGAATCGTGCCGACCACACGAAATCGACGCGGATCATCGTCACGGATATCGGCAGTAAGCGGGTAGGGATCGTCGTCGACAGCGTCTCCGAAGTGCTCAATATTCCGGTCGAAAACGTCGAAGATGCTCCCGAGATGGTCGCCGGCATCGGCACCGAGTATATCCAGGGCGTCGGCAAGGTCGATACGCGCCTCATCATTCTCCTCGACTTGAGCAAGGTGATCACCTCCGAGGAGAAACAGGCGCTCGACAGCGTCGACGAGGCAGCCGAGTAGCAAGCGCCGAAACGATTCTGCCGGCCGGGTCGTTCCGGTACGTAAGGAGGATCGATCCCCAATGAACACTCGTCAGCGACTACTCGGATCTCTCGCCGCCCTCGCGCTCGGCGCACTGATACTGCCCGGCGCACTCCGGGCGCAGCAGAGCAGTCCGGGCACGACGAACGGCGGAACGGCCGCTCACACGTCTCAAACGACGTTGCACCTCCCCGTTATCGTCCACGTGATCGCGCGCCCGCTCTGTAGCGGGCTGCACCAGGCGGTCGCTCCGGCGGTCGGGTTGATGCTGCAGAACAATGCGATTATCGCCAAGAGCCAGCCGCTCTTTAACGATTACGTGCGGTACAACATCAGCGGCAAGACGAGCGCTACCGCTCGTCAACTCGCTCAGGTGAAAATGGAGTACCTCGTCGGACCGCTCGTGAAAAATACCGAAGCGATCGATAAACTCCTCGCCAACGACGCGATTTTCCGCAGCGGCAACGGATACGATTCGAAAGAATTGGCAAAACTGAAAGCCGGGCTTCTCAGTGCGCTCAACACGCAAAAATTTGCGCTCGACCTCATCAACGGCTTCGTCGCCACCAAGCAGATGGCGAACATGCAGCACGCCGGCTTCGAATATATCGGGGCGATCAACGGTACCCAGGAGCTCAAGACCAACCCGATTGCGACGGCGACGCCGAATCCGGAGTTCTACAACAACAATTACGCCGGCCTCGCGCCGCGGCAGCTCGACCCAACGCTGGTCGACATGCGCAACGTTCCGGGATTGAGCCTCGGGTATAACCCGATTCGTGCGGTTGCAAACGCCATGCGCTGGACGCGCCGCGAGATGACGAAACGACAGGATGCGGTCGCTCCGCAGATCATCGAAGCAGCCCATATCTGCACCGGCGGCCCCCCGCAGAAGCAACCGTAGGCGATCACTCCTCGACGACGACGCTCGAGGAGTCTCCCTGCTCCACGGTCACATCGCCGCCGCCGAGTGCCCGCGCGGCCTCCCATCCCGCTGCGGCATCGCCCGCTGGATAGAGGACGCGCTGCGCTCCGTTCGCGGCGCCCGCTCGCGTTACGAGGAAGCCGAGATGCTCGAAATGGAGCGCCATGTGCGCGCTTCCATAGAGCGTGACGCGCACGCTATCGTGCGGCGGAAAATCGATACCGAGGCTTGGATGCTGCGCTCCAAACGGTGCGAGACGGCGAGCGATCTCCGCCGGATCGAGCACGTCGTAATCGGCGCCGTCGAGATATCCCTCGGCATTGATGCCCGGAACGCTCGCCGGTGCGAGCGTCATCGAATCGTCGATCGATCCGAGCGGCACCTGGTAGACCGGTGCGCCGGCCATCGCGATGCCGATACGAATGAGGCGCGATTGGGGAAGATCGGTGGCGATATCGCCGTGCATTTTTTTAACGAAGGTGGGAACCAGCGTCGCCGCGCGTGCCGGGTCGAGCAACGTATTGCGTAGTATCCCCAGCACCTGAACCTCGGCTTGCATGCGTTGGAAATCGTTCGTGCGATAGGAGTTCCCGGCGATGTTCTGTCGCACGCGCACGAAGGCGAGCGCTTCTTTCCCGTTCATGTGTTGCAAACCGGGCTGAAAATTCGCTCCGCTGTGACGCGGATCGTAAATGCGTTTCTTGACGTCGACGGTGATGCCGCCGACGAGATCGATCGCGCGTTCGAAGCCAGCGAAATTCGCCGCGATGTAGCCGTCGACGGGCAAGCCGGTGAGTTGCGCGACGGCCTTCGCGAGCTCTTGCGGCCCCTTCGGGGGGCTCTCCTGATCGCCCATAAAGAACAAGGTTTTTATTTTCGGTACCGGATCGTTCCAGCCGGGTTGCGCGAAGAGCGTATCTCGCGGAATGGTGATCGCATAGATGCGGTGCGCCGCGGGGTCGATCCGTGCGAGAAGAATGACGTCGGCTTGCCCCGCCGCGGTGCCGAGGCCGAGCGGATCGTTCGCGGCCACGCCGCGTGCGTTGTTGGCGATGACGAGAATGTCGATCGGCTGCGTCCCCAGCGTCAGGCGTGCGGCGACGCCGCCGGCGAGGCGACGAGCGCCTTGCGAGAAAAAGATCGCGAAGCCGCCGATGAGGGCGAGCAATGCGCAGGCGATGAGAATGCGCGCCGTATTCGGGCGCACGCGTTGTCGTTTCATGGGCGAGAAAATACTCCGAAGGGCGGCGTGCGATTGAGGGAGGTTACGCAATCACCGATATCGGAGGGGCGCGCTCGCCGGTAGAACCAAAAACGACGTCGGGTAGGGCGGCGAGGGTTGCGACGAAGCGACGACGGATGCCGCTCGCGCGGGGAATCGCGTGCTCGTGACGGAGGCGCACCGCCGCAGCAAGCGCGGGTGCGCGGCGTGCGAACTCGCGCAAGGCCGTTGCGACGAGGAAAGCGATCCCCGTTGCGAAGAGCGCGTGAACGGCGAGCGCGAGAGGAACCGGCGCGCCGAGCCAGAGCGCCCCACCGAGAAACCTTCCGAGAACGACGCGTTGCTCGACGCTCTCGATAACGAAGAGCAACGCGAGTTGGAGGATGAAAATGCGCGGCAAGAGCGCCGCGAGCGGCCGCCGGAGCGGCCCGTCGAGCCGCCGGTGGGCGCAGGCACGCCGAAAGATCCAGAGCAGTTGAGCGATGAGGAAGAGTGCGCCGGAAAGGAGCGTCGGCAAGACGTCGGCCATGCTGCGATCGGTGAAACGACCGGCCCCAAACCAGCCGGCGTTCGAAGCGAATTCGAGGCACGGATCGGCGAGTGCGGCAGCGAGCACCGCAACGGTCAGGCAGAAGGCACGTTCCTGCCGCGAGGCACGGGAGGGAGCGAAGCTGGGCACTCCCGGGCGCTTCGACGGGGTGGGGAGAAATCCGGCGTTGACATCGAACATACGTTCGATTACGATAGCCTCCCATGTTGCCCGTCCCCGATCCCCTCGCGAACCGGCGCGCGGCGTTTCATTCCCTCAAGGAGCGTCTCGTCGCCTTGCAGCGCCCCGCTCCGACGCAGGAACGGCGGCTGCCCTGCGAACTCCCCGCGCTCGATCTTGCGCTGGGCGGAGGGCTCCCCGCCGGGCTCGTGACGCTCGAAGGCCCCGCAAGCTCGGGGCGAGGAGCGATCGCCTTTCGGGCGCTCGCCGTGGCGAGCCGGAGTGCGTTCGTCGCGCTCCTCGACGACGGTTCGTGCTACCCGCCCGCGCTCGTTGAAGCCGGCGTGCTGTTGGAGCGCCTGTTGATCGTACCGGTGCGTGAGGGACGGCTGCTCGCCCGCGCGCTCGATACGCTCCTGCGTTCGCGCCTCTGCCGCGTCGTCGTCGTGCGAGCGCGCACCTGGAGTGCGGCGATCTGGGGGCGTTTCTCGCAACTCGCGCGCGAGACCGGCAGTACGCTTCTGGCACTGCTCGACGATGGGCTACATGCCCCCGCAGGGCTTCCGGCGTTGCGCTTGCGCTGTCGCAGCGAGCGGCTCGTTCTGTGCGGGCGCGGAAGCGTCGGCGGCGCATTCCTCGGCTACACCTTCTCCGTCGAACCGTTCGCGCGCGCGCTTCGCTCGCAGGCACCGCTCGTATTGCGAGCGTCGCGCACGAACGAAGATCTGCCGCTGCACGAACGGGCGACGCGCTCCCTCTCCGCGCCGCAACGAGCGGCACGGAGATGCGCCGTCTAGCGCGCGGGGTAGGGGATGTTCCTCTGCGCGATCGTCGAGGGCGAGGATCTGCAACACCGTTGGGAAGCGTTGCTCGACGCCCTCGATGCAGTCACGCCGACGGTCGAAGATGCCGGTCTCGGCGCTGCGTATCTGGATATGCACGGCATCCTCGGAGAGCCCGCGCTCTGGTGCGCGCAGGTGCGAACGGCGCTCGCTCCATTTTTCGTCGAGGTGCGTTGCGGCTGCTCCGAAGATGCGTTTTGTGCCGGAGTGGCGGCCCGGCATGCCGATGGGTGCGTCGTCGCAGCGGGCGAGGAGGCCGCCTTTCTCGCGCCGTTTCCACTGCAGTTTCTCGACGTCGATCCGCGAACGATCGAACGCCTCGTGCTGCTGGGTATCGAACGGATCGGCGAGCTCGCGGCACTTCCGTACGGAGCGTTCGTCCGTCGCTTCGGCGCTCGAGCCGCGCTCTGGCATCGGCGTGCGAGCGGTACGGAGCGGCGTTCGCTCGTTCCGCGCGCATTCACGCTGCCGATCGAGGCGAGTGCGTTGGGGGAGGGAGAAGCGCAAACGCAGGAGCAGCTGCTCTTTGCATTGCGCGTGCTGCTCGGCCGCATTGCGGAGAGTTGCGCGCGTCGCGGCCGCAGCGCCGGCGGCATCCGCGTCGATTTTTTCTGCGATGACGCGAGCGAACGCAGCATCGAGCTGTTTTTCGCACTCCCAACGGCGGAGGAGCGAGCGATGTTCGACGTTCTCCGCGCGCGCTTGGAACGAGAGCGTTTCGACGCACCCGTCGTCGGCATGCGCGTGCGCGCGCTGCGCCTGGAAGAGGCGGGAAGCCGACAGATGCTCTTCGTTCGCGAGCGCGCTCAACGACAAGATCTCGCCGTCGCGCTCGCACGGTTGGAAGGCTTGCTCGGAGAGCCGGTACGGCGGGCGTGCTTGCGTCCGGCACACGCCTTCGAAGAGCGTTTCACGTTCGAACGGTTTACTCCCGATCTCGCTGCGGTCGAAGACGCGCGCGTTTCGGCGCTCCCCGCATTGCCGCTCCCGCCGCTACACCTCCTTCCCGAACGAGAGGTTGCGGTGGAAGTGCGCGGCGGCGTCCCGGTCGCATTCGGGGACCCGCCGAGTGCGCTCTGCGAATGTGCCGGCCCCTGGCGCACCCAGGACGTTGCGCGCGAGCTGCCTCCGCGCGACGAATACGACGTCGCGCTCGCCGACGGACGATGGTATCGCATCGCTCGCCGTCAAACGCGATGGTATCTCTGCGGCGTCTATGAATGAGCGCGCGCTATGCCGAGCTCCACGCGCGTTCGAACTTTAGCTTTCTCGACGCCGGGTCGCACCCCGAAGAACTCGTCGACCGCGCGGCCGACCTCGGGATCGCGGCGTTGGCGATCGCCGATGCCGACGGCTTGTACGGCGCGGTACGCTTCGCTCGCCGCGCCCGCGAGCGCGCGTTGCCCGGGATCATCGGCGCTCGTCTGCACGCACCGGGCGGCATCCCCGTGCTCTTGCTCGTCGAGGAGGCGTGCGGCTACCATCGCCTCTGCGAGCTGATTTCGGGGGCGCAATTGCGCGGCCGCAAAGGGGCCCCCGAACTCCAGCTCGCCGATCTCGAAGGCGATAATCGCGGTTTGATCGCGCTCTGCGGCGATCTTCGAGCGCCGTTCGAATTTTTACGCGCGTGCTTCCCCGACGCATTTTATATCGAGATCGTTCGTCGCCTGCACGAAAACGATGCCGTCCGTAACGAAGCGCTGATCGCCGCGGCGCGCCGGATCCGCGTTCCGTACGTTGCGAGTAACGACGTTGCGTACGCCCGTCGCGAGGATGCCGAGATCGCTGCGGTCTTGCGTTGTATCAAGCATGGAGTGACGCTGGAAGAGGGAGTCGCGCGTAATATTCTCGATCCCAATACCGAAGCGCACCTGAAGAGCCCGAGCGCCATGGTGCGTTTATTCGCCGATTATCCCGGTGCGATCGAACGGACGTTGGAGATTGCCGAACGGGCGCGCTTTCGTCTCGAAACGCTGAGCGAACAGTTTCCGCTCTTTACCGTTCCCGATGGCTATACGCGGCAGAGCTATTTACGCGCGTTGACGATGGAGGGTGCCGCCCGTCGCTACGGCAATCCACTCTCCGTTGCGGTGGAACGCCAACTCGAATACGAGTTGGGAATTATCGCCAAGCTCGATCTCGCCGGCTATTTTCTTATCGTGTGGGATATCGTTCGTGCGGCAAATGAGATGGGAGTGCTCTGTCAGGGGCGCGGATCGGCGGCAAATTCTGCAGTTTGTTACGCATTGGGGATCACGGCGGTCGATCCCGTCGGTATGAATTTGCTCTTCGAGCGGTTTCTTTCCGAAGAGCGTAACGAAATTCCGGATATCGATATCGATTTCGCGCATCGCGATCGCGAGCGGATCATCCAGTACGTTTACGAACGCTACGGGCGCGCGCACGCCGCAATGGCCGCAGAGGTGATCGGTTATCGTTCGCGTTCGGCGTTGCGAGATGTCGGCAAAGTGCTGGGTCTCGTGCCCGAACGGCTCTCCGCACTCGCAATCGATCTGCGCAGCGGCCGCTCCTACGGCAGCGAAGCGGCGCTCGATGTGACGAAAGCTCTCGATCTCGCACCTGTCGAGAGACGCCTCGTGCGACTCTGCGAACGTATCGAAGGCTTTCCCCGCCATCTGGGGATTCACTCCGGCGGCATGGTGCTCGCGCGCGATCCGCTGGTACGCGTCGCGCCGGTGGAATGGGCGACGATGCGCGACCGCAGCGTCATTCAGTGGGACAAAGACGATCTCGCCGCACTCGGGCTGATCAAAATCGATTTGCTGGGGTTGGGGATGCTCTCGTTGCTCGATGAAGCGTTCGCGCTCCATCGGCGATCCCGCCCGAACGAAGCACCGCTCTCGCTGGCGACGATCCCTCCCGACGATGCCGCGACCTACGCGATGCTCGAGCGCGCCGACAGTATCGGCGTCTTTCAGATCGAATCGCGGGCGCAGCAATCGATGCTGCCGCGGATGAAACCGCGCTGCTTCTACGATCTCGTCATGCAGGTGGCGATCATTCGCCCGGGGCCGATTCAGGGGCAAATGATCCATCCGTTTTTACGTCGTCGCGCGGGTAAGGAACCGGTGGAGTACCCGCATCCGAAATTGCGTCCGGTCCTCGAACGAACGCTCGGAGTGCCGCTCTTCCAAGAACAAGGCATGCGCCTCGCGGTTGAAGCGGCGGGCTTTTCCGCGGGAGAAGCCGACCGTCTGCGCCGAGCGATGGGGCACAAACGTTCGCGCGAAAAGATGCAGGCCTTGCGAACCCAACTCATCGAGGGAATGGAGCGAAACGGCATCGAGCGCGCGGCGGCGGAGAAACTCTTTGCAATGCTCGAGGGCTTCGCCGATTACGGGTTCCCCGAATCACACGCCGCGAGCTTCGCCTTACTCGCTTATGCTTCGGCTTATCTCAAGTGCCGCTATCACCCCGAATTCACCGCGGCGATCCTCAACGTCCAACCGATGGGGTTCTATGCAACCGAGGTGCTCGTCAACGATGCCAAGCGGCACGATGTCGTGGTGAAACCGATCGAAGTCAACGCGAGCGAATGGTGGAGTTTCGTCGACGAAAGCGGCGCGGTACGGCTAGGCTTTCATCTCGTGCGCGATCTCGGCAGCGTGCAGCGCGAGCGTCTCGAAGCGGCGTTGAGGGATGGCGCTTTCGCCGATATTCTCGATTTCGCACGGCGCACCGATCTCAGCCGCGAGGGGCTCGAAAGCCTCGCCGTCGCCGATGCCTTCGCACCGTGGTATCGCAGCCGGCGCGAGGCTATGTGGGCGCTGCGTGCGCTCGACGAGCGGGAACGGCGCGGCGAACTCGGGCGACTGATGGAAACCGAGGAACCGACGATCGCGTTCGCACCGTTGCAACCACGCGAGCAAACGGCGTTCGATCTCTGGGCGACCGGCGTCACGACGGGGCCGCAGGGTATCGCCCACCTGCGCGCCGGACTCGATGCGCGCGGGGTGCTCTCCGCTGCCGCACTCGCACGCGCGAAGCATCGACAGCGGGTGCGAGTCGGCGGATTGGTGATTACGCGGCAACGCCCCGGCACCGCGAAGGGCTTCGTTTTTCTCACGCTCGAAGACGAGACGGGATTGGTGAACGTCATCGTGCGCCCCGATCTTTACGAACGAACGCAGCGCGTTATTGCGACGAATGCAACGTTGATCGTTACCGGAACCCTGCAAAAGGAGAGCGGCTGTATCGACGTGCTCGCCCTGGAGATCGAACCGTTGGAGAGCGCGAAGATGCTCGCCGGCGTCCGCGCGCATAACTTTCACTAAGG
>JAJXXM010000146.1 GCA_021781095.1 bacterium | reverse complement strand
GGGAGGACGCATGGCGAGACGAAGGAAACGAAGCCCGCGAGGAACGCGAGGCCGACGCTGATATGCGCAGTCGTGTTCACGTACGCCCCTATTGTACGACGGCGGCTCGCGCGGGCCTGTAGAGGCACCGCCGCAGAAGGACTACATGCAACACTGGTTTGTTTATCCGAACATCTCGCCGATTGCGTTTCGGCTCGGCCCCATCGCGGTGCACTGGTACGGCCTCGCGTATCTCGCTGGATTCATCGCCGTGTATTTTTGGATGGCGCGCCCGGCGGGCAAGCGACGCCTCGGATTGACCCCCAACGAGATACAAGATTTTCTCGTCTACGCGTTGATCGGCGTGCTCGTCGGCGGGCGCGCGCTCTTCGATATCGCCGATATGATTACGTGTCGCCAAGATATCTCGCGCGTGCAATCCTGTCACACGGTCGCGCAGTATTTCTCGCACCCGGTGCTCTTCATCGCGGTTTGGCAGGGCGGGATGGCGTTCCACGGCGGCCTGATCGGCGTCGTCATCGCGATCTTCTTGTTCCTCCGCAAGCACCCGCACCTGAAATTCCTCGTGCTCGGCGATGAAGTGGTGATGATGCTCCCGATCGGCATCACGATCACGCGCGCGGTCAATTTCATCAACGACGAACTTTGGGGACGCATCTGCCGCCCCGACCACCCATGGTGCATGGTTCCCGGCGACACGCTGCTCTGGGGCAACCAATATCGTCACCCGTCGCAGATCTACGAAGGAATTCTCGATCTCGCAACCCTGCCGATTCTGCTGCTGCTCTATCGCCGCAAACCCGCCGACGGCGTCGTCGGCTGGACGTGGTTCATGCTCTACGGCATCGTGCGAAGCGTCGCCGAGCTGTGGCGTTCGCCCGGGATCCTCTTCCTCGGCCTCACCGGAGGGCAACTCCTCGCCGTCCCGATGATCTTCATCGGCGCCGCGGGGATCTGGTGGTCGGTGAAACGCGGCGAACGGACCGAGGAGAGCCTCCCCACGCGTGTTCGCTGAGCGCCTGGCGGCCTTCCGCAGCGAGCTCGAGGGCGAGCTCGCTGCCTGCGGGCGCCCGCCGGGGAGCGTCGCCATTCTCGGCGTGAGCAAAAAACAGTCGCTCGCGACGATCCGCGAGGCGTACGCCGCCGGGCTGCGCGCGTTCGGCGAGAACTATCTCCAAGAAGCCGCGGAGAAATTCGCCCCCCTTCGCGCCGAGGGGCTCTCGTTCGCGCTGCATTTCATCGGGCACGTCCAGCGCAATAAGGCCGCGAAGATCGCGGCGCTCGCGGACTGCGTGCAGTCGGTCGACCGCGAGGAGGCGGCGAGCGCCCTCGAGCGCGGAGCGGAGCGGGCGGAGCGCCTCCTCCCGGTGCTGATCCAGCTCAATATCTCGCCGAGCGAGCGCTTCGGTTGCCTCCCGGCGGAGGCCCCGCGGCTCGCCGAGCGCATCCACGCGTGCTCGCACCTGCGCCTCGACGGCGTGATGGCCGTCGCCCCCATCACCGGCGATCGTGCCGAGATTTCGGCGGCTTTCGAGCTGGCCGCAAAGACGTTACCGCTCGTAGGTGGAACAACACTCTCGATCGGCATGTCGGGGGATTGGCGCGAGGCGGTTCGCGCGGGCTCGACGATGCTGCGGATCGGGAGCACGCTCTTCGGCGCGCGACCGAGTACGTAAAGGAGGTGACGGGATGAGCGTCTTTCAAAAAATCGGTTCGTTCTTCTCCGTGCGCGAAGAAGAGGAAGAATATTTCGACGAAGAACCGGCGCATCCGCGCGTCGTTCCCATCGCGCATGGCGCCCAGGCACAGCGTCGCAACGGTACCGAGGTCAGCGTCTATTCGCCGCGTTCGTACCAAGACGTCGTCGAGATCGCCGACGCCCTGCGTTCGCGCCAAGTCGTTATCGTGAACCTCCAGAATGCCGACCGCGCGCTCTTACAACGCGTCGTCGATTTCACGTCCGGGGTCGCCTATACGATCGACGGAAAAATGCAGAAGCTCGCCGAGGCGATGTACTTGATCGTGCCCGCGGGAATCACCGTCAACGCCGCCGGACTGCGCGATTCGATGGCCGCCGACGGCGGACTCGACTTTATGGTGAATAGGGGATAAGCATGGAAAAAATCACACCGATCGATATCCAGCATAAAGAGTTCAAGCGAGCGCTGCAGGGATACGACCGCACCGACGTCGATCGCTTTCTCGACGAAGTGATCGAAACGCTCGAAGATTACGCTCAGGAGCGCGTCGCGCTGCAAGCGGAGATCGCCGACTTGAAAGAGCGCATCTCGCATTTCAAAGCGATGGAAGAATCGCTGCAGAACACGCTGGTGCTCGCGCAGCGAACCGCCGACGAAGTCAAAGCGTCGGCGCATAAGGAAGCCGATCTCATTCGCGCGCAGGCACGCATGGCCGCCGAGCGCGAAGTCGCCGGCTTCAACGACGCGATCTCCGAGGTTCGCCGCGAAGAACAGCGCGCACGCGATCACGCCGAAAAGGTAAAGAGCGAGCTGCGTAGCCTGCTGACGACGCACCTGGCGCTGCTCGATCGCACGCCGCAGAACGGCAGCAACACCGTCGTGGTCGCCGAGAGCATCTCGGTCGCCATCGACGAGCCCGCACCTCCGCGCGCCGACGATACCACCCGCATCACGGTCTATTAACCGTTGAAACCGACGATCGCCGTATTGCCCGGTGACGGCATCGGGCCCGAAGTCGTGCGCGAAGCCGTTCGCGTCATCGCCATCGTGCGCCCCGACATCGAGTGCGTCGAAGCGCCGGTCGGCGGCGCCGCACTGCGGGCCGGGCTTCCCGCGCTTCCCGATGCGACGCGCGCGCTCTGCGAACGCGCCGACGCCATTCTTTTCGGCAGCGTCGGCCTGCCCGAGTACGACGGCAAGCCGCTCGACGCGCGCCCCGAGTACGCGCTCTTCCTGCTCCGTCGCGATTTCGAACTCTTCGCCAACGTGCGCCCGGTCCGCGTCTTTTCGGGACTCGAATTCGCATCGACCCTAAAACCCGAGATCGTCAGCGGCCTCGACTGCACGATCGTTCGCGAACTTACCGGCGGCATCTATTACGGGCAACCGAAGGAGCAGCGCGTCGTCGACGGCGTCGAGTGCGCGGTCGATACGATGTATTACCGTACGCCGGAGATCGAACGTATCGCGCGCGTCGCCTTCGATCTCGCGCGGACCCGCCGCTCGCACGTCACCTCGGTCGACAAGCAGAATATCCTCGAGACCTCGCGGCTCTGGCGCCGGGTCGTCACTCGCGTCGCCGCGGAGTATCCCGACGTGCGGCTCGATCACCTGCTCGTCGATACGGCGGCGATGCAACTCGTTCGCAATCCGCGCGCCTTCGACGTGATGGTGATGGAGAATATGTTCGGCGATATTCTCTCCGACGAAGCGGCGATGCTCGCCGGCTCCATCGGCACGCTTCCCAGCGCGAGCCTCGGCACGCGCACGCACGCGCGCGGACGCTTCGGGCTCTACGAACCGATCAGCGGCAGCGCGCCCGATATTGCCGGACAGGGGATCGCGAACCCCACCGCCGCGATCCTCTCCGCCGCGATGTTGCTGCGCACCAGCCTCGGCGACGAGGCGGGGGCGCTTCGCATCGAACGCGCGGTCGAAGCGGCGTTCGCCGACGGAGCGCGCACCGTCGATCTCGGTACGCCGGCATCGAGCACGACCGCGTTCGCCGATGCGGTGATCGCTCGGCTCTCATTCGCACTTCGGCAATAGCTCGCTAACGCGAGCGTAATCCCGAGCGCCTAGGATTCCCGCATGACGGGAATTCGATGGGCGGCCGAAGCGATGGCCGCGGCAGAACGACGGCTCGACATCGCGACGAGCAATCTCGCAAACGCTTCGAGCGATACCTTCCAACGGCTGCGCGCGCGCGGAACGATCGATCGTTCCGGCGTTCGCATTCGCGCGGTCG
Source organism: bacterium (assembly GCA_021781095.1). The sequence continues at coordinate 4,409 of JAJXXM010000146.1, read as the reverse complement.
TCGACACGCGCCCCGGCGCGCTGCGCCCCACCGGGCGCCCCTTCGATCTCGCCGTCGGCGGCGGAACGCTGCAGCTGCGCGACGCGCGCGGAGCGATCGTCCGGCTCGCGAACGCGCGCCTCGCGCGCGATCGTTTCGGCGCCTTGCGCGACGAGCGCGGCCGCGTGTTGCTCGACGCATCGCAGCGACCGCTGCGCGTTCCTCCCGGCGCGCGATTTGCGAGCGACGGCACGTTGCGCATCGGTGAACGCACGTGCGGGCGCATCGCACTCGCGCCGCACGCCACCCTCGACGTCGGCTACGTGATGACGGCGAACGTCGATGCGATCTCCGAAATGGTCGACGTCCTCGCCGCACAGCGCTCCTTTGAGGGCGCGCAACGCACGATCGTACGGATCGAAGCGACACGAAAAAAGGCGACCGACCAAGTCGCGCAGCTCCAATAGGAGGGGGAGGATCGTGGACCGAGCACTCTACGCCGCTGCAACCGGAATGGCCGCGCAGCAAAAAAATCTCGATACCATCGCCGCGAATCTCGCGAACGCCGACGTGACGGGATTCAAGCGTTCGAGCATGCGTTTCGCCGCACTCGCCGCGGGCGACGGCGGAACGATCGGCGTCGCATCGCTGGGGCGCCGCCTCGTCTTCGGGCAAGGGAAACTCCTCAAAACCGGCGGCCCGTTCGATTGCGCGATCTCGGGGCCCGGCTTCTTTATCGTGAGCGACGACCGCGGCCGCCACGCCTATACGCGCGCCGGATCGTTCGAGCGCGCGGCGGACGGCTCGCTACGCGACCGCCGCGGCTGGCGGCTCGAAGGGATTCGCATCCCGGCCGACGCGCTCGACGTACGCGTCGCACGGGACGGGCGCGTGAGCGCGAAGACGACGTTGGGAACGCGTGCGCTCGGTCGGATTCGGCTCGCAACCTTTGCCGCACCCGAACGCCTGCATCCGATCGCCGGCACGTTGCTCGCTGCGAGCCCGGAATCGGGCGCCGCGCGTACGATCGATGCGGTCGCCATCGGAAAGCCGCAGATTCGCTTCGGGATGCTCGAAGCATCGAACGTCTCGGTGGTGCGAGAGATGATGGCGATTCTCGGCGCGCAACGGGCGTACGAAGCGAATGCGAAGGGCGTCCAAGCCGCCGACGAAATGCTGCGCATCGCGGATAATCTCAATCGTGGCTAGCGAGATGAGCGCACCGGTGCTCGCAACGATGGAGAGCCTGCTGCTCGAAGAGGCGCTCGCGCCGGTGGCAAAAACGCTCGGCCCGTTGGGTTCGGCGATCTTGCAGCCTTTCGCCGACGAAGTCGCGCGGCAGATGGGCGGCGCGCGATGACGAAGCGCGACGCGACGATTCTCTCGCTCGTTCCGCTGGTGCGCAGGCTCGCGCGCCGCGTGAAGCGCGTGGTGCGTCAGGCCGAGCACGAAGAACTGCTCGGCGAGGGATATCTCGCCATCGTGCGTGCGGTCGATCGCTACGACACCGCGCTCGGCATTCCGCTCGAGGGGTTTGCGGCGAAGATCGTCTTCGGTTCGATGATCAACGCGTTGCGTCGGCGCGACCCGGTCGGCGAACGCGCACGCCGCGTCCTGCGTGCCGTCGAACGCGAGCGTTTCGCACTCGCCGCGCGCGAAGGAGCGATGCCGAGCGAACGGAGGCTCGAGGAGCAATTTCCGCACTATCGTGCGAGCGCCGCCGAGGTCGCCGAACGCAACCCGCTCTCGCTCGATTCTCCGCTCCCCAAGTACGTTCGCGTTCCGGTCGATTGGAGCGGCGACCCGCTCCTCGAAGTGCTGCGCAACGAACGCGATGCCGCCATCGAAGCGGGCATCGCGCAGCTCCCGCGGCGCAAGCGCACCGTGCTCCTCGACCATTACGTGCACGGGCAGACGCTCGCCACCGTCGGCTCTTCGCTAGGAATCACCCGGCAACGCGTTTCGCAACTCCATATCAGCGCGCTGCGCGAGCTGCGCACGCACCCGAGTCTCCATGCGCCGCATTGAACGCGAAGCGCTGCAACGCGCTCCGGAGATCGCCTATAACGATCCGCTCGCCGCAATCGCTCCGCACCTCGCCGAGATCGAATTAGAGGCACCGCCCTTCTCGCCGGAGCGGCCGGAGTGGGCGCGCGACGCGCTGACGCTCTCGCGGCGCGCGCGCGAGTATATCGCGCGCCTGCGCCCGATCGCGCTGAAGGTGCTCACGTTCTGGGACCACGTTACGCGCAGCATCGCCGTCGACGGCGCTCGCCTCTCGATCGATGCGAGCGGAAGCTACCGCATCGCGCGGTGACGCGAACGAGCGTTAGACGTGCATCAAGAAGCCGTCGATCAGCCCCGCGAGCCGATCCCCGGCTTTCGCCGCCGCCGCGTTCACGGCGTCGTGCCCGGTCGCCGGCGCTCCGGCGTGATTGGTGATAACGCTGATGCCCAACGTATTGAGGCCGCGATACTTGGCGACGATCGCTTCGAGCACCGTCGACATGCCGACCGCATCGGCGCCGATGGTGCGAAGCCAACGCGCTTCGGCAGGGGTCTCGTAGGTCGGTCCGAGTAGTCCGGCATAGACGCCTTCGTGGAGCGTCTGCGAACCGGCAGCGGCGCGCATGTGGGCACGCAACCGTTCGCTATAGAGTTCGCTGCAATCGAGAAAAAGGTTCTGCTGCGGCAAGGCGACGAGCGGGTTGTGCCCGGTCAGATTGATTTGATCCGCGACGAGCATGAGGTCGCCGGCGGCGTAACTCTCGTTGATCGCCCCGGCGGCGTTGGTGAGCAGAATCGTTCCGGCGCCCGCTTCGGCGGCGAGCCGGACGGTCGCCGTCACTTGCTGCGCGGAGAAACCCTGATAGAGGTGCACGCGCCCGGCGAACGCCGCAACGCGCTTTCCGCGCCATACACCGACCATCACTTCGCCCGCATGTCCGAGCAGCGGCGCGACGGGAATGCCGAGCAACCGGTCGTAGGGCAGCGCGGTAAAACTCCAGTGTTGGTGCAACGCCGTCGAGAGCCCGGTGCCGAGAACGATCGCCACGTCGATCGTGCCGCCGGCGAGTTGTTCGATCGTCGCGGCGTCGCGCGAGAGCACCTTATCGGATGGGGCGCGTCGGTCGATCATGGTCGTACCTCCTTGTGGTCGTGCGTTAGGGTTCGAGAAGGATCGTTCCGGTCATCTCCGCCGGAACGGGTAGGCCCATCAAGGTTAAGAGCGTCGGCGCGACGTCGCCGAGTTTTCCGCCGTCGCGTAGGCCCACTTCGAGATCTCCGGCGACCAAGATGAGCGGAACCGGGTTGGTCGTGTGCGCGGTCAGCGGGTTGCCGGCTTCGTCGATCTTCTCTTCGGCATTTCCGTGGTCGGCAGTGATGGCGAGCAAACCGCCCGCTGCGAGCACGCCGCGCGCAAGCTCGGCGATGCAGGCGTCGAGGATCTCGCACGCCTCGATCGTCGGCTCCCATTTGCCGGTGTGCCCGACCATGTCGGCATTTGCGTAATTCATGACGATCGCGTCGAACGTGCCCGAGGCGAGCGCGGCGAGCGCTTCGTCGGTAATCTCGCGCGCCTTCATCCGCGGTTCGAGATCGTAGGTGGCGACGCTGCGATCGGAGGGCACCAAGGTCCGCTCCTCGCCGGCGAAAATCTCTTCGCGTCCGCCGTTAAAAAAATAGGTGACGTGCGCGTATTTTTCCGTTTCGGCGAGCCGCAACTGCCGTAGGCCGGCCCGTGCGAGAACCTCACCGAAGGTGTTGTGTTGCGGCCGCGGCCCGAAGAGGACCGGATTGGGAAACGACTCGTCGTATTTCGTCATCGTCACGAAACGGAGATCGTGATAGCGCTCGTCCTTATCGAACATCGTCGTCAGCTGGCGCGCGCGGTCGGGACGAAAGTTAAAAAAGATACACGCGTCGCCATCTTCAACCGCTCGTTCTTTGCCGATCGCCGAGGGAACGACGAATTCATCGCTTTCGTCGCGCGCGTATGCGTACTCCAACGCATCGGCGGCGGTCGCGAAGCGGCGCTGCGTTGTTCCGAACGCGAGCAGATCGTACGCCGCCTGCGTGCGTTCCCAACGAGAATCGCGATCCATGGCATAGAAGCGCCCGGAGAGCGTTGCGATCGCCCCTTCGGCTCCAAGCGCGGCCAGCCGGCTCTCGAGCGCATCGATGTAGCGGTGCGCCGAACGCGGCGGGGTATCGCGGCCGTCGAGAAACGCGTGAATCGCGAATGGGACGCGAGCGGCGACCGCTTCGTCGACGATCGCGAACAGATGAGCGATCGAGCTATGGACCTGCCCGTCGGAGAGCAGCCCGAGCAGATGGAGGCGCCCGCCGGTGCGCCGGAGATGTGCGAAGGTGTCGACGAGCACGGGGTTGCGCGTGAATTCGCCGCTGGCAATCTCGTCGTCGATCAC
>JAJXXM010000288.1 GCA_021781095.1 bacterium | reverse complement strand
TTCCGATCTGATACGGCGGGAAGCATCGCTTCGGTCGCCGCGGCCTCGCGCGGCCCGGCATCGATTCCGTTCGTGCGCATGCCGGTCCGCCGCACGCCCGCGGTTGCACCGGCGACGCCGATCGCTCGACAGGCGACGCTTCTGGAAGTGCGGTACGCAGCCGCGTCGGTCGCCGCCGGGCGAGTGCATCCCTTCGCCCTCGCCGCGCGGAGCGGCGCGCTGCTGGCGCGCACGATCACCCCGAGCGATGCGCCGGTTCGCAGCGATATCGTACGCGTCCCGGCCGGAAGCGCAGCGGTGGTTGCGGCACGGCTCCGTGCGAGCGCCGGGGTTCTCAGCGTGCAATCGGTGCAGCAACGCTACCCGCTCGATGCAGCGCTGACGCCGGCTCCGAACGACACGCTCTTCGATCCGCTCGATCAATGGGATATGTACCAGATCGGCATGATGCATGCGTGGAACTACGGCAGCACGTCGCCCGTCCCGGTCGGGTTCGGATTGCCCGCGACGAAGATCGCGGTGCTCGATACCGGCATCGATACCTCACCGAGCAACGCGTGGGCGCAGGCCGATCTCATCTCGCACGTCGGGATCATGGAAGAAGATGTCACGCCGGTCGGCGGCAGCGGCACGGTCACCACGCCGTGCCCGACTCCGTATCTCGGCGTCTCGTGCTCAGCGGTGCAAGATAACAATGGCCACGGAACCAATGTCGCCGGGATCGCTACGGCCGCCGACGATAACGGCAAAGGTTTCGCCGGTGTCGCTGGCGGCGTCACGCTAGATTTCTATAAGATTTTCTCGGATTCTGGACCGGTTCCGAGCGCTTCGACCTCCGACGAGGCAACGGCGATCTATCGTGCGGTCGCACAGGGCGACCGCGTCATCAATCTTAGCCTCGGTTCGTCACCGAATAGCGGTCCGGATTTCACGGAAGAAGATGCGGTGGAATATGCATTGGCGCACCACGTTCTCGTCGTGGCGGCTGCCGGGAACGAACGCGATAAAGGCGTGCAGGGGCTGGATTATCCTGCCGCCTATCCTGGGGTGATGGCGGTCGGCGCAACCGCACTCAACGACAACAATGCCTGTTCGGGAGCGAGCTGGCCGAACGTGAGCGCCGCCTGTAGTACCGCATTACCGACCGCCGATACGCCCGCGCCGGGTGAATTTGTCGCCTCTTACTCCAACAGCGGCCCGGGTCTCGGCGTCGTCGCACCGGGTGGCGACCCAAGCGGAAGCAGCGATAGCGACGATCTGCATTGGATCTCCAATCTCTACTCGACGACCGGAAGCCCGCCGTGTTCGACGCCTGCGACCTGCTATACGTTGATCGCCGGCACGTCGATGGCGACGCCGCACGTCACCGGCGCGGCCGCGCTCTTGCTCTCCGCCGATCCAAACCTGACGGTGTCGCAACTCGAAGGGCTCATCGACGGCACCGCCGATAATATCAACGATCCCAACCAAGGGCATGGACGGCTCGACGTCTACCGCGCGATGGCGCAGCTCGAAAACGACACGACGATCGTTCCGACGATTCCAGCGAAGGCGCAGTTCGTGGCGTTTGCGTACAGCAACAGCGGAGCGATGAACGCCGCCCCGACGATCGTCGATGCGAACTTTACCGCCGGCGTCCCCGTAGCGGCGAACGGTACCTTCCGTATCGCCGATATTCCGACGAGTGCCACGAGTTATCGCATCGCGGTCTGGTTCGATGCAAATGGCGATGGGAAAGTCGACGCCGGAGATTATTTCGCCGCCTCGGGGCCTTGCAGCCCGAGTGCGACATGCGCGAGTGCGAGCGGGTTGGTCCCGACGCTGATTTCGGCTCCGGCATTCGGATTACCGTAGTCTGGATACTATCCAATCGTGCAGCCGACCCAAGGGGTTGCGGACTCAAGCCGCCTTTTGCAAAACCGACGTCGATTTCTCGTCGACCAACATCGTTTTCCGAAAAAATGCGATATTGCAGTCCAATTGACTCGTTAGGTTGTCCGTATCGGGTGGGTCTCGAGGCGTTGTCGGCTTTGCGAGAGCGTTCATGTGGAAACTGAAGCTGGCCCGCTTTCGCGGAAAATTTTTGATTGGACATCAGGCGGCTTGAGTCCGCCGTTCGAACTCTACGGAAGAGAGATTTCCTAGCGACGTGTGCCGACGACGCGGATTGTAGAAACCCTCGATGAACTCGAAAACCCTGAGCGCCGCTGCGCGCTGGGTCGTGAAGCGATGTTTAACGAGCGGCGCGCATTCGAGAATGGCGTTGAAGCTCTCGCACATCGCGTTATCGTAGCAATCGCCGACCGAACCCATGGAGGGTCGGACGCCAGCACCATCGCAACGCTTGCTGAAGGCAATTGACGTATATTGCGAGCCTTGGTCGGAATGGTGAATCACGGTCTTCGGTTTTCGCTTGTGGAGGGCCATGTCGAGCGCGTCGACGACGAGTTCTGCTCTCATGTGCGTCGCCTGTGCCCACCCGACGACGCGGCGGCTAAATACGTCGAGCACGGCTGCAAGGAACAGGAAGCCGGCCGACGTTGGAACGTAGGTGATGTCCACAACCAAGAGCTGATCGGGGGCAGAGGCGGTGAATTGTCGGTTGATCAAGTCGGGCGGCTGTCGTACGTCCTTGTCGCGGATCGTCGTCTTGAAAGCCTTACGGCGGCTGGCGACCTGAATGTTGCGCTCGCGCATTAATCTCGCCACCCGCTTATCGCTGACGAAGACCTTCTCATCGCGAAGATCGGCTTGGATGCGCGGGCGTCCATAATTTTCGAGCGATGCTCGATGCAATGCAACGATACGGTCGCCTAGAACGACGTCGGCTTGGCGCCGTTTCGAAGGCACGCGCTTGAGCCACGCACAGAAACCGCTGGACGCGACTTCCAAAACGCGGCATTGCGTGGTTACCGGCCAAATGGCCTGGTGCGCTTTCACGAATTCGAAGACCTTGGGGGATTCGAATCAGGATTCGAATCAGTCTCGCGAGCGAACCAGGCTGCGGCATTTCCCAGAATTTCGCGCTCGATCTTGAGCTGTCGGTTTTCCTTGCGAAGCCTCGCAAGCTCTTCGTGCTCGGCGGTCGTTAAGCCGTCGCTGCGGCGTCCCGCGTTCAAATCGGCCTGTTTGATCCAGTTGCGAATCGTTTGCCCCGCGAGCTTGAACTCCGCCGCGAGGTCGTGTATGCCGCGACCCGAGCGAGCAAGCTCGACGACCCTCAGCCGGAAGTCCGCCGGGTAGGCGTCCGTAATAAGAATAGATCGACAAAAGCGGCAGCTGATCTAACGTTTGGTACGTTAATATCCCTGCGGCTATATTATTTGCTTAGGCATACGCATCGCATTCTATTTTAGGCGAGGTCGATAACTTGTATAGGAAGTTTCTTGTATTTGCATTGCTAGGCGGATGTCTAATGGTTTCAGGGTGCGGCCACACGAGCTTTATGCCCGGGGAGGGCGCGACCTCTTCTAATGGGGGTTTAGGGACGCGCGCAGCGCGCCTAGCCCCACCAAGCCTAATCGGTCAGGGAGGACGGCACTGGGTTTCTCTAAGCTCGTTCACGAAATCTCAGCGTGACGCTCTCATCGCGCCAGGTGTTTCGCAGGGAGATCGTGAGTTGATTGAAGCCGTCATTCCGTCATTAAGAATTGAAGAAATGCCGGGAAGTCCCGTAACGTACGACACCGTAGCTATTGCGGTGATCGACGGGGCGACGGGTGGGATTGCGTATAATCGCCCAACACTCGGTGGTACCATCGAAAACTCGACCGACGTCGTTGAGCCGCCACTTAGTACTGTATCAGGGCCGCAAACTCGGTCACCATTGAGTTGGATGCCCAATGGCGCAGATGAAGGGTCTGGGCCATACCGACGTATTTATACGGTGACAAATACCAATTCGGTTAATTCGATTTCGGATCCGGGAACGACTGGGACTGCTGCTGTGGACGGTGACGTAACCCTGGCGTGTGGAGCGGTCAATAACGCGCGCGGCACCTATCCCGATGGAACACAATATAAGGACGCCGGTTTCGAATATCTCGGTGGATGGAGCGGCACAGGTGTCTCACCGGGCGGAAGCGTGGATGCGGGGCTGCAGGCGGATAAAGGTTTAAGTCCAAGCTCCTCAGACGATTATGCAATGATGATGAATATTTCCGGGGTAGGATACTGGACCGCTGGCATATCAAACGGACAATTCAACAAAAATGGATTTCGCATTCCTTGCGGAGCAGGGGCCGTCGATATGGAATTTTATCCTGTCGGTGGTCTTATGAGTAGCACCTTCTATGGAACTGAGTTGAATTTTGATGCCGGGTGGCTGGATTTATCTAGTGGAAAAATGCAAAACGCAATTGTCACTTACGCCAGCTCTGACCCCTCGTTTGGTGGTTGGGAAATGGGATGCCCCGATTGTGTTTTCAAGCGAATGACGTCGATAGGGCAAGAAGTGAAGCTTGTCGGGAATACCAAGTTCGTTCCGATGGATAATCTAAATGATGGATCGTTCATTAGGTCTAGCTGGGCGAATGCGGCGCTCTCGTGCGGTTTTGACGATGATTGCAATAGCCCGCTTATCGGCAACTCTGGTACCTTGCCGTGGGATCCACTAGCAACGGGAGGTTGTATGGAGTTTCCCGCATGGGATGCCTTTTTTCTCGGGACGACTGATTGTTCAGCTGGAGGCAGCGGCTCCATGGTTGCAGTCAATGATTTTTCATTCTCAGGAGAGGATGACGTAATTTCCGTTCCAAACAATCCCGCGGGCCCAGGGTTTGTCGCCGCTGGTCCCATCACCACTACAGTCCCCAATATTCTGGCGTACGTTAACGCGGAAAATAACGGTCAATCAGGTATAATCGTGCATTTGCAACTTGCCAATATTAGCCCCGCCCCTAGCAGCGTGCAATATGCGACAACTGCTCCTCTTATTGTCTCCATTGCGGATGCGGCGTCAGGAAATATTTTATACACAAATGCAAATGAGCGGCGCGAGCAGGCTTTTGGCTCTTGGACCATTCCAGGGGCTCCTGGGCCGACAGTTATTCAGACCCCGCCAACCGTTGCGTCACTTGTTGTTCCGGGATACTTTCCTAACCCAGTAAATATTAATATCTCCGTAGGGGGACTATTTGATGGCGGCGTGTCCCTAGCTCCGACGAACGGAGGGGGCTCATTATGGTCCGGTAGGTTGGCGCCGAACTCAGAGGGCAACCTCGTCCCGATTCCTCGCCGAACCCCGTGGCCGCGTCCCTCGCCACCGCGCCCTTGTCTAAAATGTTGGCCGCCCGTTTAGGATGTAGGCGGTAATAGAAATGCCTACTCTTTGCGGCGGTTGAGAAGTAGGTACCGTGGGATCCGGCTTGGGGCCCTGGTCGCCTGACGCCGATAGGTTTCTCGCCTACGCTCCGAAGCCCACGGCGGCGAGAACGCGTTGTGTGGCGAGGCCGTCGGCGAAGCTCGGCGGCGCCTGCCCGATCGCCGGGGTGGCCTGGCTGCCGTCGATCTTGGCGACCCATGCGTCGTAGAGCTCCATCATCGGGGGCACGTTGCCGTTGATCGCGGCGAAGCGCGCATACCGTGATGGCGCGCATTCGAGTTCGTTGGTCTCGTCGTCGTCGACGCTGAACAGGCGCTGATCGGCGAACGCCTTTCCGCTGCTCACCGCCGTACGGTTCTCGCCGTGAACGGCAAACGTGAACGAATTGACGGCGGCGGTGCCGTCGACGCTCAAGCGCGCGACGATGCCGTTAGCATAGCGGAGGAGAGCGAACGCACCGTCGTCGACCTCGCTCGTAAAGACTCCATCGGCGTCGTAGCGCTGCGGGTTCGCCGTCCGCATGCTCCCGACAACGGAGTCGGGCTGCATGCCGAGGAGCGCGTTCGATGCATCGATGGCATGGGAGAGCATCGCGCCGGCGATGCCGCCTCCACGCGCACGCTGAAACCACCATCCGCGCGGACGCATCTCTTTGGCACGCAGGAAACCCATGAGGTGCGTGTACTCGATCTCGCGGATCGGATCGAGGTGCGCGTTGGCAACGAGTTCGGCGAGCGCGATTCGTTCGGGGCGAAAGCGAAACTCATGCGCGAGCGCGCAGACCGTTCCCGCCGCGTGCTCGGCGGCAAGCATCGCTTCGGCGTCGGCGACGCTGAGCGCGAAAGGTTTCTCGCAGAGCACATGCTTCCCGGCGCGGAGCGCCGCGAGCACGTCGTCGTGATGCGCGAAGGGCGGCGAAGCGACGACCACGGCATCGAGCGCGCACGCGGCGAGCATCTCCGCGCAGGATGTAAAGCTCTGCGCAATCCCTTGCTTCGCGCCGATTCGCGCCGCATTGCGCGGCGAGGCGAGAGCGACCACGTCGAAACGCGCGTGCGCGCGTAAGGCCGGAAGGTGCGTGCTCGCACCAAAGCCGGTGCCGACGATACCGACGCGGAGCGGTGCGCTCATCGTAGGCCCAACGCGCGATCGAGCAGATCGATCGCGCGAAAGAGTTGGCGTTCGCTCATCACGAGCGGCGGTGTTATCGAGATCACATTTCCCTCCGGTCCGGCTTGCAATAAAAGTACTCCGAGCGAGAGTCCGCGGACGACCGCGGCATGCGCGCTCGCCGCGCTATCGAGTTCGATGCCCCACATCATGCCGCGCCCGCGAATATCGATCACGTTTTTATGGCGGTGCAGGCTTCCCAGCCGCGAGACCATCGTGACGCCGAGCTGCTTCGCGCGCGCGACCAGATCGTGCCGTTCGATCTCGCCGATCGTCGCCAATGCGGCGGCGCAGGCGAGGGGGTTTCCTAAAAATGTCGATGTGTGGAGCGCTTCGCCCTCGGAGAGCGGCCACGCGTTCATCGCCGCCTCGGTTCCGACGACTGCGGCGATCGGCAAGCCGCCGCCCATCGCTTTGCCAATGCAGAGCAGATCGGGAACCACCGCTTCGCGTTCGCAGGCGAACATCGTTCCGGTCCGCCCGAAGCCGGTCCAGATCTCATCGATGACGAGCAACATCCCGAGTTCGTCGCAGATCTCGCGGAGGCCGCGCAGAAATCCCGTCGGCGGAAGTATCACGCCACCGCGTCCCTGAATCGGCTCGACGACGAGCGCGCCGATCTCGCCGCGCGAGCGTAGTGAGTTGCGAATGCTCTCCAGCGCCGCCGAGGGATCGTCGTCGGCTGCATTTCGCGCGCGCGGGTAATCGAGAAAGAGCGCGTTCGCGGCGATCGCTCCGGCGAAGGGCGTGCGGAAGCGTTCGATCCCGGTGACCTCTAGCGCCCCGAGGCTCAGCCCGTGGTATCCGTTGCGAAAGCTCGCGTGGGCGGGCTTTCCGGTGGCGAGGATCGCCGTTTTGAGCGCGACTTCGATCGCTTCGGAGCCGGAGGTCGCCAAATAGGTGCGCGTTAGGGCCTTGGGAACGATCGACGAAATGCGCTCGAGGAGTTCGATTCGCACCTCGCTCGGATGAACGTCGCCCATGCCGTGGGCGAGCCGCACCACTTGGTCGGCGACCGCCGATGCAACGTAGGGATTGCTATGCCCGATTGCAGCGACGCCGAACGCCGAAGTGAGATCGAGATATTCGTTACCGTCGACATCGGTCACGACCGACCCGAGCGCCGATTCCCAAACGATGGGGAACTGCTCTTCAATCGCGGTCACGTTGCGCGACTCGTGGAGGCGCAGCCGCGCGAGCAATTCGGTGCTGCGTTTCCCGGGGACGGGGCCACGCACGTTTTCGAGGGGCTCGTTCACTTCGTCTCTCCGTCGTGGTCGAGAAAGCGAACGTATTCGGCGATCCGAGGGCGTCCGCCATGATGTGTTTGGAGCGGCGGCCGCTGCATCTCGCCGAGAGCGGCGATACGGGCGGCGCCGATTCGCGATGCTCGTTCCGTATCGATGTGCCCGGTTCCGGTAACCCCGAGCGCTTCGATCGGCAGTGCAAACCGTTCGACGTACCTTGCGACCTCCTCGAAGGACTCCACTGGGACGAGTGCGACGGTTCGCGGCAGGAAGGGCGGAGGCTCGCGATCTGGCGGATCGAGGAGCAACAGGTAGCTCAGCGCTTCGTCGCACCACGCTCCCCCTCGCCCGGTCGCGGCGCGAAAGGCGGCGAGATTGCGCGCTTGGAGCATCGCCGCCCGGCTCGCCGCCGACCGCTCCCCGACCGGGAATTCAGTTGTCGCGCTCTCCATCGCCCGCGCGAAGCGCTCGGCAACCTCGCGCGGCGTCCGCGCGGCGGTGCGTTCGATGAAGAGCGCGTGCAAGCTCAGGCAGCCCTCGCCTTCGTAGAGGCTCGCGTCGCGCGCCGCACCCGCGAGCGCCACGTCGATCGCGCGATCGTCGCGCTGTGCGGCTTCGTCGAGAAAGC
>JAJXXM010000205.1 GCA_021781095.1 bacterium | reverse complement strand
AACGCGCATTTTTATCGACGAGTTCGATGCCTATCGTCGCTTCGGACATGCGACGACCGGTATCGGCATCTCGCTCTCGCTCGCACTCGTCGGTGCGGGGCACCTGATCGGCTTGAGCGTCGGGCTCGCGATCCTCGCGGGCATCGTCATCGCCTGGGGTATCTTGGTGCCGATTCTCACGGTGATTCATCCGGCTACGGGCGGTGCGCCGATGGATGTCGCGATGGCGGTGTGGTCGCATGACGTGCGTTTTCTCGGCGCGGGTGCGATCGGCGTGGCGGCAATTTGGACGCTATTGAAATTGCTCGCGCCGGTCCTGGAAGGGCTCCGCGGTGCGCTCGCTGCGGCGCGGACGCGGAAAGAAGGGCGCGCGCACGAACTCGATCGCACCGAACGCGATATCCCCATCGGGATCGTCACCGGCGTCTCGGCGGCGCTGATGCTACCGCTCGCGGTGTTGCTCTTCGTCTTCGTGCAGGGAGTACTACCGCCCGCGATCGCGATACCGCTCATCATCGTGGCGATTCTCTATATCGCCATCGTCGGGCTCTTCGTCGCGGCGATCTGCGGCTATATGGCCGGCTTAATCGGTTCGTCGAACAGCCCGGTCTCGGGGCTCGCCATCCTCGCGGTCCTAGGGATCGCGTCGATCGCCGTGCTCTTCGGGCACGCACACCCGGCACTCGAACAACCGCTCCTTGCGTTCGCGCTCTTCGTAACGACGGTGGTGATCTCGGTCGCCACGATTGCGAACGATAATTTGCAGGATCTCAAGACGGGGCAACTCGTCGATGCGACGCCGTGGAAACAGCAGGTCGCATTGGTGATCGGCGTGATCGTCGGCGCGGCGGTCATCCCACCGATTCTCGATTTGCTCGCGCGCGGATACGGTTTCATGGGTGCGGCAAATCTCCACGTCGCACCGGGTTCGCACCCGTTGCCCGCGCCGCAAGCAATGCTCATCACCGCACTGGCAAAGGGGGTGCTCGGCGGCAACCTCGACTGGTCGCTCATCGGTATCGGCGGATTGATCGGCGCGGTCGTCGTCGCGATCGACGAAGTGCTGCGCGCGACCGGGCGCGGCAAGCTTCCGCCGCTCGCCGTCGGCCTCGGTATCTATCTCCCCACCTCGACGACCGCACCGGTGGTCATCGGTGCGTTGCTCGGGTACTGGTACGAACGTCGCCTGCGCGGCGAAGCGTTCGCCGATCTCGGACGGCGCTTGGGCGTCCTGCTCGCATCGGGGTTGATCGTCGGCGAGAGCCTCTTCGGCGTGCTCCTCGCGGGCCTGATCGTTGCGAGCAATCGCGGCACGCCGCTCGCACTCGTCGGCGATGCCTTTGCGGGTCCCTCGCAAATTATCGGGACGCTCGCCTTCATCGCGACGGTCGGCGGGCTCTACACGTGGATGTATCGCATGTCCCGTCGAGCGCACGGCACGTGAGCGCGCTCGACGTTCTCGGCTTAACTGCGGGAACGCTCACGACGATTTCGTTCATGCCGCAGATGCTGCGTATTCTCAAGCGGCGCAGCGCCGACGATCTTTCTTACGGCGCGCTGGCGTTCTTTATCCTTGGAATATCGCTCTGGGTCTGGTACGGCATCGCCCTGCGTTCGTTGCCGATTCTCCTCACGAACGCGGTAACGCTCGCGCTGAATTGTACGATTCTCGTTTTAAAAATCAGTCACGACCGGCGCCGGATTTCGGAATAAAGCGCAGCGCGAGCCCATCGATGCAGTAGCGCAAGCCGGTCGGTTGCGGGCCGTCGTGAAAGCGATGGCCGAGATGGCCGCCGCAACGCGAACAGTGAACCTCCGTGCGAACCTCGCCGATGAGTTGATAGTCTTTTCGATAGCGCACCGCACCCGGCAAAACATCCCAGAACGACGGCCAGCCCTCGCCGGCGTGGTACTTCGTCGTCGAACTGAACGCCATTTGGCCGCACCCCGCGCACGCGTAGGTGCCGGCGGCGAACTCCTTATCGAGCGGACTCGAATACGGTGCCTCGGTTCCCCCTTCGCGCAAGATCGCGTACCGAGCGGAGCCGAGCTTGCGTCGCCATGCCGCCGGGCTCATCGAGACGGCGTAGCGCTGCGCCTGCGCATGCTTCACGCTCGACGCCGTCGTGAGCAGCGCGGTCACGCCGACGAGCAACCGTGCGCGCGTCACGGTGCCGGAACGTGGCAGGCGATCGCGTTGCGTTCGAAATAGCGCTGGTGATAGGCCTCAGCCGGCCAAAAGGTTGTGGCGTCGACGATCTCGGTGGCAATTGGTTTTTCAAACGATGCCTGGGCTGCGCGCTTCGAGGCTTCGGCGATGCGGCGCTGTTCGGGCGAGAGCACGAATATTGCGGATCGGTATTGCGACCCGATATCGGGGCCTTGCCGGTTCACCTGCGTCGGGTCGTGCATGCGCCAAAAATAGGCGACCAGGGCGTCGTAGCCGACTTTTTCCGGATTGAAGGTGACTTCGACCGCTTCGGCGTGCCCGGTTCCGTGCCCGCAGACCTCGCGGTAGGTGGGATTTTCGGTGTGCCCGCCGGTGTAACCGCTGGTCACGTCGAGGACGCCGGGGACTTGGAGAAAGCCGGCCTCGACCCCCCAGAAACAGCCCGCTGCAAATATCGCTTTTTCAGTCATCTCGGTGAGTATAACGCCTCGAAGGAGCGCTTGGATTCGACGCTTGTTGCTCCAGTCGGCGCCGGGCTCAGGGCGCCGTGACGATGGCGCGGAGCATCGCCGCGCGCACCGCATCGAGCCGCTTCATCGCACCGGGGCCGCGATCCATCCAATCGTTCACCAACAGCGCGAAGGTCACCGTGCCGTGCCGCTCGGTCCGAAGGTAGCCGGCGAGCGTTCGCACGTGATTGACGCTTCCGGTTTTTGCGTTGACCTTGCCGCGCAGGATGGGGTCGCGGAAACGATGTTGGAGGGTGCCGCGCACGCCCGAGAGCGGAAGCGCCGCTTCGACGATCGCTCGCCACTGCGGCGCGCGATCGTATTGAAGGACGCGCACGAGCGCACGCGGAGTGACGCGATCGTATGCCGAGAGCCCCGAACCGTCGACGATGGTGAGCGTCCTCGGATCGATACCGACGCGGCGCAGCCAGGCGCGCTCCGCGCGGGCGCCGCCGAGATGTCGGTAGAGCATCTCGGCGATGAAATTATCGCTCGGTTGCCACATGCGCGCGAGGATCGTCGAGAGCGGCGGCGAGCGATGTTGCCAGAGCGTCGTCGCATCCGGTGGCGATGCATCGGTGCGCATGCCGGCGGCGACCGCGACGCCGTTCGCTTCGAGATCGGCGAGAAACGCATCGCCGACGAATGACTGCGGGTTTTCTACCGCAACACGAAAACGGTCCGGGCTCTTCACGCCTTGCGGAATAACGCCGATAATGCGGACGACGTTGGGATCGTTCCACGGGCGCATCGCATCGATGGTATCGGTCGCTTCGCTCGATCCGGTGATCGCATGATTTTCGATTTGCAGCGATGCCGTTTCCGGCGAGACGGAGAGCGCGACCGCCGATCCCGGGCGGGGGCCGGGTGCGACGGTGATATGCAGCGCGTTTTCGTCGACCGAGAGCGCGTCGGTGGGAGCGCCGTAGCCGTACGTGAGATCGTCCCACGCCCATCCGGGGCGATAGAGTGCGCTCGGATAGCGAAACGCCGTATTGTCGAGGATAAGCGTGCCGTCGACCCGGGTGATCCCGCTTCGCGCGACCGTTCGAGCAGCTTCGCGAAGGGCCTTGCCGTCGAACGTCGGATCGCCGCCGCCGCGCAGGATGAGATCCCCGTGCAGGGCGGTGCCCGCGCGCGTGCCGTCCGAGGAAAGCGTCGTAACGAAGCGCTGCTCGGGCCCAAACGTATCGAGGCTCGCGGAGCCGACAATCAACTTGAACGTCGAAGCGGGGATGAAATCGTCGTCGGGATGCACGGCATCGATCAACGTTCCGCGGTTTGCGTCGATCGCGAGAAACGCGACGTGCGCGCCGCGTAGCGTTCCACTGCGGGCGGCGCGAAGAATCGCGGCGATGCGCGCGCGTAGACGCGCCACTTCGGCGGTGGAAAAACGCGTCGATGCGGGCGTCGGTGGAGCGCTCGTGGCGGCGAATGCGAGCATCGGTGACGCGAGCAGGCCCGCGAGTGCGAGCGCTCCGAGGGGCTTACGCACGAACATCGCGTCCGACCGTCTCATCGAGCGTCTCCGCGCGCATCCAGAGCGCCACGTCGCTCCCGCGCACCGCTACCACGGCGGGGCGCGCGAATCGATTGTACGTACTAGCCATGCTCACCGTATACGCTCCCGTATCGAGAAGGGCGATTGCATCTCCCGCTGCTAACGAACGCGGGAACTCGTAGGTGCCCAGTTCGTCGCTCTCGCAGGAGCGCCCGCAGAGGAGCGTCGGTTCGGTTGCTTCGCCGACGTGCGCGAAAACGATCGCGGGATGCGTGACGCCGTAGAGGGCGTGACGCGGATTCTCGTAGAGCCCTCCGTCGCAGATGGCGATGCGCGCACTCGACGTTCGCTTCACCGCTCCGATGCGCAGAATCGTCGTTCCGGCGGCGGCGACGATCGCGCGGCCGGGCTCGATGCCGATCCGCGGAAAGGCGATGCCTCGCTCTTGAGCCCGCGCGCGCATCGCCGGAATGCAGGCGGCGATCGCGGGTGCGGGATCGTCGACAAAACCGCCGCCGAGCACGATGCGTTCGACCGGAATTCCGGTGGCGGAGAAGCGCGCCGCGGCTTCGACGAGTGCGAGACCGTGAGCGACGAAGGCGTCGCTCTCTTCGATCTGCGAGCCGAGGTGGGCGTGGAGTCCGAGAAAACGCACGCGTCCGTTCGCCGAACGCAGGAGCGCGAGTGCTTCGCTTTCGCTATCGGCGGTGATTCCGAATTTGCTCGCTTCGCCGGCGGTGCGAATCGCCGCGTGCGTCGCGGCGGCGATCCCGGTGTTGAGGCGCAAGAGGATCGGCGTCGGCGATGCTGCAGAGGAGCGCTCGATCGTGCGGTGGAGTTCTTCGCATCCGTCGACGACCGAACGGCCGACGAAGCCATCGACGGCGAGCGAGATCTCCGCCTCGCTCTTCATGCAGCCGTGCAGCGTGAGCGCCTCGGGCGGAATATCCGCGCGTCGAACGGTCTCGAATTCGCCGAGCGAACTGACATCGATCCCGATGCCTCGTTCGTGGAGATAGCGCGCGAACGCAACGCAGAGAAAGGCCTTCCCGGCGTACGAGACCTCGACATCGAATGGCTTCGCCGCGGCGAGGACGCGCGCGACCGCGGCATCGAGCCGGTCGAGATCGTAGACGACCAACGGCGTTCCGAAACGCTGCGCGAGCGCGAGAGCCGCTTCCATCGTTCGCTCGCCCCTAGGATGCAGGGGAAAATTGTGCGAGAAATTCGGCGATCGTCGCGTCGAGCGTGCCGGCTTGGTGCACGCGTTCGGCGAGCCGCCCCGGTACCGTCGGGACGATGCAGAGGAACGCGGTCGTATCGCTGCTACTGAGCGTTACCGAATCGAGCTCGGCGGGGATCAACGCACTTTGGTAGGGCGCGAGGCGGAGCGAGCCGCCCGAATGGGCGATCTCGACGGTATCGGCAAGGGCGGTGAAGATCGCGGGCAAGCCCTCGGTGAGCAACGTCGTCGTCGCGCCGTTCGCGAGTTGGAAACGCTCGACCGTAAAGTTCCTATCGCAGATAAGCGCGGTGCGCGAGCAGCCCTGCCACGCGTAGTCGATCGTTCTCAGAGCGCCGGTCGTTCCGGCCCGGTAATTGAGGACGTCGGCGGCCTTTGCCACGTGGAGTTCGCGTGGCTTCCCATCGTTTCCGAGGCGATTCCAATCGAAGATGCGATAGGTCAGATCGCTGGTCTGTTGCGTTTCGTACACGACGATGCCGGGACCGATTGCGTGCAGGGTTCCCGACGGAAGATAGAATGCATCGCCGCTCCGTACCGGAACGCGGCGAAGGAGTTCCCCGAGCGTGCCGTCGGCGACGCGGCGTTCGTATTCGTCACGAGAGGTATCGCGCGTCCATCCGAGCACGATCTCCGCATTCGGCTCGGCGTGTAGGACGAACCAACATTCGGTCTTTCCGAAGGGTTGGTGTTCGACGCGTTGCGCGTAGGCATCGGTCGGATGCACTTGCACCGAGAGCCAGTCGCGCGCGTCGATAAATTTCGTCAGAATGGGGAAAACGCGATCGGAATCGAGATGGCCCATGAGGCGCGCTCCGAACGTCGTGCGCAGCGATGAGAGCGTGCTGCCGGAGAGCGGGCCGTCGGCGACTCGGCTCCCTTCCCAACATTCCCACGACTCGCCGATGCGTGCGTTGGGGTCGCCGCTTTTACCGTAGAGCCGAACGAGCGCCTCGCCGCCCCAGATAGCGGGCGTGAGGACGGGATCGAGGCGAATCGGCGCGAGAGCTACATTCGTGGATACGTCGGCCATGGCCGCTGGTTTTCGCCCCGGAGTGCGGTGTCCTGGCGAGTGCTGCGGGGAACGTGTGGGCCGGGCCGGAAACGAGAGAGCGTGTACCAGTTCCATATCAGCCTCGGATCGAATCTCGGCGATCGCCAAGCGAATATTCTCAGCGCTCTGCAGCGCCTGCGCACGCGCGTCGAGGTGCTCGCACTCTCCGGCTTTTACGAGAGCGCTCCCGCGAACGGCGCGCAGGGGCCGGCGTTTTTGAACGTCGCCGCGGAGATTCGCGGGCCGCTCGATATCGACGATTTTGTCCAGTACGCCGCCGGGGTCGAACGTGCCGTCGGGCGGGCGAGCCACGAACCGCTCGTCGCGCGGGCGATCGATATCGATATTACCGTCGCGCACGGATCGGTGCGCCCCGATATCTCCGAGCGCATTTTCGATCTGTTGCCGTTGGCGGAGATCGCCCCCGATCTGCGCGACGGGCTGAGCGGACGGTCGCTGCGCGATCTCGCCGCCCTCCATCATGGGAACGGCGTGCGGCGCCTCGAGCGTTCGTTGCATTTTCTCTCGAATCGCCAGGACGAAGAGCCCGAAGTGCGCCTCTCGCTCAACCGTGTGGGCGTCGCTCGCGTCAAACGCGTGATTCACCTCGAATTGGGCGGAGAGCCGCGCGTCTATAACGCGGAATTTTCAATGGTCGCCGATCTCGCGCCCGATAAGGCCGGCGTGCATATGTCCCGCTTCTCCGAGATTCTCGAAGAAACGCTGCTCGACGTGCTCGCCGACGGCGATATGCCCGCGCGAATCGAACGGTTGGGCGAGCGGATCGCCCAGCGCGTCGTCCATACCCAGCGGGCGATTCGGGCCGACGTGAAAATTCGTGCCGAGTTCGGCCTGGAGCGGTGGACGCCGGTGAGTGCGAAACGCGGCGTCGAGACGTACACGCTCGTCGGCATCGCGCATGCAGATTCCGAGACGACGCGACATGCCGTCGGCGTCGAAGCGGAAGGAATGACCGCATGCCCCTGCGCGCAGCAGATGGTGCGCGAACATTCGGAGCGCGAACTCGTCGAGGCCGGATTTTCTTCCGACGAAGCGCAGCGCGCGCTCGACGCATTGCCGGGCGCGACGCACAACCAACGCGGCCGCGGAAGCGTTCTCATCGGCACGACCGATCGGCGCGGCGAAGCGATTCGCGCCGAAGATCTCGTCGAGATCGTCGAATCGTCGATGTCGTCGGAGACCTACGATCTGTTAAAGCGCCCGGACGAATTTTTTATCGTGAACAAGGCGCATCATAATCCGAAGTTCGTCGAGGATGTCGTGCGCGGGATCCTCGCGCGCGCGCTCGACTGCTACGCGGACTTCGGCGACGACGCCTTTTTGTTCGCTAGCCAGGTGAACGACGAATCGATTCATAAGCACGACGCATTCGCCGAAGCCTTCGGCACGTTTGGCGAGTTTCGGCGCGAGCTTGCGGGCGGCGCCTACGTCACGGCGAAAACCGATCTCGCGAGTTGGCTCGGAACGCGGAACTCGCGCGTCGTCGACGCGATGCGTTAACCGGGGGCGGGGGCTTCGCCCGCGGCGCGTAGGGCGGCGATGCGTTCGCGCAGACTCGGGTGCGAGGCGAAGAGCACTTCGAACCATCGCGGCGATTCCGTCTCGGCGAGATTCTGTTCCGCGAGCCGTTCGAAGGCGGCGACTCCCCACGCGGGTGCGCCGGTCGCGGCGATTGCAAATCGATCGGCGGCGCGTTCGCGATCGCGCGTGAGCTTGAGCACGAGGGGGCGCAGGAACGTCGAAGCGATCGCGACGCGGGCGGAAATTTGTGCGAGAAACCGCGGGCGCTCCCGCGTCGCCGCATCGCGATTTTCCGGAAGCGTCGCGGCGAACAGGAGCGATGCGGTCACGAGCGCCTCCGCCGCCGCCATCAGGCGATAGGTGTCGTGTGCGACGTAGTGGCCGAGTTCGTGCGCGACGACGAATTCGATTTCGTCGG